>JACRCG010000297.1 GCA_016219145.1 Deltaproteobacteria bacterium
AGTGATTGTGCCAACACAGAGACCATGTTCCGTATCATCCAGTCGATTCCCTCACCGAAAGTGGAGCCGCTGAAACAGTGGCTGGCAAAAGTTGGCTATGAACGGATCGAGGAGATTGAAAATCCTGAGCTTTCCATGGAGCGGATGCAGACGCTGTATGAGCAGAAAGGGTACCCGAAGGATTGGATCGACAAGCGGATGCGCGGCATTGCTGTTCGGCAGGATTTGACCGATGAATGGAAGAATCGCGGAGCCAGGACCAGTCTGGAGTATGCGATTCTGACCAACGAGATCATGCAGGGGGCGTTTGACCTGAAGGTGGATGACTATAAACATGTGAAAGGGTTGGCACGGGAGAACCTGCGCGACCACATGAACGATATTGAATTAATCTTGACCATGCTGGCAGAAGCAACCACCACCAGGCTGCATCGGGACAGGGATACAAAGGGTGTTGAACCGCTGAAGAAAGATGCCCGAGAAGGCGGTGAGGTTGCCGGCAGTACGCGCAGGGATATTGAGAAACGAACCGGCAAGCCGGTAGTTTCGGGGGATAATTTTAAGGGATTGACCGGCAAAGGAAAGAAGAATGTCGAGTAACAGGCTGAAGGCTAACCCCTCCCAGCCTCCCCTTATTTCAAGGGGAGGGGCTCCAGGCAACTGCTTCTCAAGACTCCCCCTCTTGAGACAAGAGGGGGGTGGGGGGAGTTATGAGACGTTGACTGTATGAGCTTTCTGAAAAACGATCCTGCTTTGAAAAGCAGACGCCGGGAATTACGGCGCAATCAGACCGATGCGGAAAAAGCTTTTTGGTCACGGGTTCGCAACAGGCAGTTTTTTGGCTTGAAGTTTTTTCGGCAGTACAGCTTAGGCCCATATATTCTCGATTTCTATTGCCCGGAGAAAAAGCTGGCTGTTGAGCTTGATGGTGGTCAGCATAATATGGACGATGGCAGGGAGTATGATGCTGAACGCACTGGATATCTGAATGCACATGGAGTAGAGGTCGTCCGGTTCTGGAATAATGAGGTTTTGTGCGAGATGGATGCCGTGCTGGAAAAGCTAACCCCTCCCGACCTCCCCTTACATCAAGGGGAGGAGTGAAAGGCAATTGCCACACCAAACTCCCCCGCTTAAGATAAGAGGGGGGGGAGTTATAACAACCTCCGTTGTCACCGGGCATTCTTCATTTTGACTTGATTTATCAGTCTGTTTGCATTACTAGAAAAGATCGTAAAGTGTATACACAACATCTCAGATTCCATCAGCAATCCCCATCATGAAAAGGAGAATACCGATGTCCACCAAACCGTTTGTGTATCAGGATCCGTTTCCGCTTGCCAAAGATGAAACCAGGTATCGCAAGATTGAAGGCTCGGAGAAATACATCCTTGTCGAGAAGTTTGCCGAGCAGGATGTCGTCAGGGTTTGCCCCGAGGCGCTCTCGATACTGGCTAATGAAGCCATGAAGGATGTCTCTTTCCTTCTGCGCCCGGCCCATAACGAACAGGTCGCCAAAATATTGAGCGACCCTGAGGCATCAATGAACGACAAGGGGGTGGCGCTGGCTTTCCTCCGCAATGCCGAAATTGCCGCCCAGTTTGATCTGCCGGTCTGTCAGGATACCGGCACCGCTACCGTTGCAGCTAAAAAGGGGCAGCAGATCTGGACCGGGGTGAAAGATGAGGAGTGGCTCTCCAAGGGAATTTACAAGACCTATACCGAAGAGAATCTGCGTTACTCCCAGACTGTGGCTCTGGATATGTACGAGGAGATCAACACCGGTACCAACCTGCCGGCCCAGATCGATATCCTGGCCACCGACGGCGATTACTACAAGTTTGTTTTTATGGCCAAAGGGGGCGGCTCCGCCAACAAAACCATGCTGTATCAGGAAACCAAGGCGCTCCTTACGCCTGACAAGCTCTTTAAGTTTCTGGTTGAAAAGATGAAGTATCTCGGGACAGCCGCCTGCCCCCCTTATCATATCGCTTTTGTTATCGGTGGCACCAGCGCCGACCAATGCATGAAGACCGTCAAGCTGGCCACCGCCAAGGAGCTGGACGGGCTGCCGACATCCGGAAATGAGCATGGCCAGGCTTTCCGTGATGTCGAACTGGAGAACAAATTGCTGGAAGCGGCCTACAAGCTCGGAATCGGCGCCCAGTTCGGGGGCAAATACTTCGCCCATGATGTGCGCGTTATCCGTCTGCCCCGCCACGGCGCATCCTGCCCGGTCGGTATGGCGGTTTCATGTTCGGCTGACCGCAACATCAAGGCCAAGATCACCAGAGACGGCCTGTTTGTGGAAGAGATGGACCGCAATCCGGGCCGCCTGATTCCTGCGCAGTATCGTGGAAAACATGAGCATGGCGTCAAAATCGATCTGAATATGCCGATGAAGGATATGCTGGCCGAGTTGACCAAACATCCGGTCTCAACTCCGCTGCTGCTTTCCGGAACGATCGTGGTCGGACGTGACATCGCCCACGCCAAGTTCAAAGAGATCATGGACAGCGGCAAACCGCTGCCGGAGTATCTGCTCAACCACCCGATCTACTACGCCGGCCCCGCCAAGACCCCCAAAGGAAAGGCTTCCGGTTCCTTCGGTCCTACTACCGCCGGCCGTATGGACTCCTACGTTGACGAACTCCAGTCCAAGGGCGGATCCTTGATCATGATCGCCAAGGGGAACCGCAGTCAGCAGGTTACCGACGCCTGCAAAAAGTACGGCGGATTCTACCTCGGCTCGATCGGCGGTCCGGCCGCTGTGCTGGCTGAAGAGAACATCAAGAAGGTCGAGTGCATCGATTTTCCTGAACTGGGGATGGAAGCGGTCTGGAAGATTGAGGTGGAAAACTTCCCGGCCTTTATCCTGGTAGATGACAAGGGTAATGATTTCTTCAAACAGCTGGGATTGTAAAAGCCCGGATCAAGCCCCCGGCTGCTTATGCGGCCGGGGGCTTTCTTTGTGTGCGCCGGCCTGGTTGGCGTGGTTGTCATCTCATTCGGCCCTTGCCGCCGAATTTCTCGACGGTATCTCAACGAATTATTGGATAAAGCGTCAGCCGTCTGGTGTTTTTAGCCGAATTGAGTTAGTATCTAACGCCTTGAAATCAATCCCCTCACTCTGTTGACGCCTGATCGTCGGCAAAACTGGTCATTGCCATGTCTTCCAACTCACACATCAGTGATTACAGTCGCTACTTCAGCCTCAGACAGAAAGTCTATCTGGTCAACATGTCTGCAGAGCGTAACAGTGATATCTACGAGTCGTTGAGCGGCGTGGTCATCTCCCGCGACATGAACAGGGTTGATCTCAAAATTGCCTATGGCGGGCCTGGTTCACATGAGGGAGAGGCCGGCAGTGCTACATTCAAGCTGACCAGCGAGGCTTTGGGGAGTGGCATTCAGGTTTTGGCTGATCTGGTCGGCGCAACCCAGGACAATGTTTTTCAATTCCGGCTGCACGGCACCCTGGAGATGTTCCAGCGCCGGATCGTGCCGCGCGTTGAGTTATCGCTGCAGATATATCTGAAATGTGGTAACTTCCCGCTTCCGTTTTTCAAAAAAGAGTGGAAACGGATTATGGATCATCTCCATGGTGGTGAGGGTACGCTGCCGGGGCTGGTCATGGAAAATATGGAGGTAAACCTGAGCGCCGGAGGGGTCGGGCTGATGGTCGCCGCTGTAAATCGTCCGACCCCGCTCTCAATGTTTTTTGTGTCGCTGGATGCCGGTCGGCCGGTTTGCGCACTGGTGGAGACTATCTGGCAAAGGTCTGTTGGTGATCAGCTGCGTTGCGGCTTCCGTTTCATACAGATTCTGAAGGCTGATCAGGAGCGCCTGAGCCAGTTTGTAGGCGATATGCTGAAAAAAGACGGCACTGTCAGTTTGGACTACAAGCGCAACTGGGTGCTGGTTGACAAGATGATGAGTGATATCCGCAAACCTGAATGACAGGTTTGACAAACAGCATTACAAAAGGATGGCATATGATCGAGAATGACGATTTTGAAGCAGTGCAGGACGAATCGGACGGAGAGTTAAGCTTTGCAGAGATGTTTGAGCAGAGTTCGGCAAAACAGAGCCGCTGGCTTGAACCGGGACAGAAGCTGACCGGGCGGGTTCTGAAGGTCAGCGCCGAATGGGTATTCATGGATACCGGCCAGAAAGGGGAGGGGGTTGTCGATCGAAAGGAGTTTCTGGATCTGGATGGCAACGTTACCGTCAGCGAAGGCGATTCCATTTCAGCATATTTTCTCTCATCAAGTCACGGAGAGATGCGTTTTACCACAAAAATCGGCGGAGGCGCCTCGGGCAGCTCACAGCTTGAAGATGCCTGGCGCGCAGGCGTTCCGGTTGAAGGGGTGGTTGAGAAGGAGATCAAGGGTGGATACGAAATCAAGCTGGGCGGAACGGCCCGCGCTTTTTGCCCATATTCCCAGGTTGCACTGAGGCGAGTGGAAAACCCGGAGTCACTGATTGGTACCCGCCTGACCTTCCAGATCAGCGATTATGGCGAAAATGGCCGCAACATCGTTGTCTCCCGCCGGGCCCTGCTGGAAGAGGAACAGCGGCGGCTGAAGGATGAGGCCCAGGCCGGATTGAGTGTGGGAATGACGGTGACGGGCACGGTTACATCGCTGCAGGATTATGGCGCTTTTGTTGATATCGGCGGCCTGGAAGGGTTGATTCCGGTTTCGGAGCTTGGCTGGAGCCGGGTGAAAAATGTTCGTGATGTGTTGAGTGTCGGTCAACAGTTGCAGCTGGTTGTCAAGGTTATCGACCGTGAAAAGGAACGAATCTCGCTTAGTCTCAAGGATACCCAGGCCGATCCATGGGATCAGGTGGCCGCAAAGTATCCTGAGGGTTCTTTCCATAGCGGCAGCGTGGCGCGCCTCGATACCTTCGGAGCCTTTGTTACTCTGGCTGCGGGCGTTGATGGACTTATTCACATATCCAGACTGGGAGCTGGTAAACGTATCAATCACCCTCGTGAGGTTTTAAAGGAGGGGGAAGTTATCGAAGTCAGGGTTGAAAGTGTAGACCGCGCCGGCCGCCGGCTCTCACTGGCATTGGCCGGGCCTGCCCGCGCTGCCGAAGAGGAGGAGGCAACATTATCCGAATTTCGTCGGCAGAGTGCTGAAGCGCCCAAGGGGATGGGCACATTGGGTGAGCTGATGATGGCAAGAGCAAAAAAAGGGAAAAAATAGCGGTGGCTGAGGAACTCCTCGAAGATCCACAGTGGGACAGCCTCTGTAAGCAGTGTGGACTCTGCTGCTTTGAAAAGTTTGAGGACAAGCGTGGCAACATATTCTACACCCAGACGCCTTGTCGTTATCTGGACGTTGTCAGCCGTCAGTGCACCATATTTGAGCGCAGGCTGATCATTAATCCTGCCTGTATCAAGCTGACCCCGGAGTTGGTTCCCACATTGCGCTGGCTGCCGGCTGATTGCGGTTACCGTGAATCGTCAGGCGGCGATGAAAAAACAGCCAAGCCGGCTACAAGGCGCAGATTTTTCAGAAAGTGTTCCGGTTAAGGGACTTGGTAAAAACTGATTTGCCGAGTCCCTAAGATTATATCCGGGGCAGAACTCCATCCAAAAGATCCAGAACTACCTCAGCCCGGTTGAGTGTGTAAATATGCACTCCGGGCACTCCGGCATTCAAAAGCTCCTGCACCTGACGTCGGGCATAGGCCACGCCGACCTTCTGCACGGCCGCAGCTCCGCCATTATGGTCGGCCTCCTCAAGCTCCCGCATGAAATCAGACGGTATGGTGGCACCGCATAGAGATACAATTCTCTTGATAACCTTCAGGCTGACTACCGGCAGAATACCGGGGATAATCGGTTTGTTGACTCCGGTGTTTCCGGCTTTATTGACAAAGTCGAAATAGAGCTGGTTATCGAAAAACAGCTGTGTGATTGCCAGGTCTGCGCCTTGATCAAGTTTGAGTTTGAGATAGGTCAGGTCTGCTTCCGGGCTGGCCGATTCGGGGTGAGTCTCCGGATAGCCGGCCACACCAATGCCGAGTTCGGGGTGTGACGAGCGGATCAGGCTTACCAGGTCCGAGGCATGCCGCAGGGCGGGGCAGGGGGCAAAGCCGGGTGAAACATCGCTTGGCATATCACCTCGCAAGGCCAGCACATTACTGACCCCAGCGGATGCCAGTTCATTCAGGAACGTCACAACATCTTCCGGAGATGAGCCGATGCAGGTCAGGTGAGCCATGGCTTCCAGGCCATGATCCTTCTGCAGGCGTGTTACTATTTCCAGAGTGTCTCTGTGGGTGCTCCCCCCCGCGCCGTATGTGACCGAAGCAAAAAGTGGGTCAAGGCTGCATAGGCGCTCGACAGTCCTGAAAAAAGCCGGCCACTCCTCCTGCGCCTTGGGGGGGAAATACTCCAGCGAAACAAACTGCCTGCCCTTCACTATCTTGTCGATGATTTTCATGATTCTCCCACATCAGGCCATAAGCCGTTGTCAAGTTTGCAGCAGAGTAATCGCATATTTTTTCAAAAACGGAAACAAAAACCAGCACTGCACGGCCCGGATTTTTGATTTGACAGTCTGCAATCTGATAACGTATACAGAAAAGTTATGGCTGTTATCAAGTAAAACTCCACTATAAATCCTGAAAAGAGAGAAAACGAATCATGCTTAACCTGAAACCAGAAATTGTTGCACAGCTGGAGCGAGTGCTCAGCTCGGTAGAAATGCTGCTCCCCAAAGCCATCGCCCCTATCGACTGGGCAAAGTGTCATGCCGCCAACTGGCGTCGCCACTCCTTCTCCGGTTATCTCGAACCGGTGCGGGTGACCGATACCACCACACTTGATGAACTGCTTGGTGTTGAGGAGCAGAAAGAGATCATGATCAACAACACCCGCCAGTTTCTGGCCG
>JACRCG010000296.1 GCA_016219145.1 Deltaproteobacteria bacterium
AAATCACCAGGATGACCAGGGCGATCGTCAGCAGCAGTGTGAATTTTACGTCCGTCACCGATTCGCGGATCGTATCGGTACGGTCAAAGAGAATATTCAGATCGAGTGAGCCGGGCAGTTGATTGCGAAAAATCGGCATCTGCTGTTTAATGCTGTCAACCACCTCGATAGTATTGACCCCGGGCTGACGCTGGATAGCCAGAACAATTGCGCGGGTGGAGACCCCCTTGGTGTTGTACCAGGCTGCTATTTTGTCGTTTTCGACACTGTTTGATACAACCGCAATGTCCTCAAGGCGCACGGGAGAACCGCCACGGTAGGCCACGATCAGCGGCTTGAAAGCATCAGCGCTGTAGAGTTGGCCGGTTGCCTGAATAGTGAAGGCCTGCTTGGCACCCTGCAGTCCGCCGGTCGGCAGATTCACATTCCACTTGTCCAGCGCAGTGGCCACCTCATCCAGACCGATTTTGCGGCTGGCCAGGGCTCTGGGATCAAGCTGCACACGAACGGCGTACTTCTGGGATCCGTAGACCAGCACCTGAGCCACGCCGTTGATCATGGAGATACGTGGAGAAATTATGCTATCAGCAAATTCGTTAACTTCCGAAAGCGGCAGGGTCGTCGAACTGAGCGCCAGGTATAAAACCGGCTGATCGGCCGGATTGACCTTCTGGTAGGATGGCGGGGTCGGCATGTTCTGCGGCAGTTGGCGGGCCGCCTTGGAGATAGCAGCCTGGACATCCTGAGCAGCGGAATCAATACTCTTCGCCAGGGTGAACTTGAGAGTGATGACCGAAATACCCTGACCGTTGGTCGAGGTCATGGAATCCAGGCCGGCGATAGTGGAAAACTGCCGCTCAAGCGGAGTTGCAACCGAGGAGGCCATGGTTTCCGGACTGGCGCCGGGCAAATCAGCTCTGACCTGAATAGTCGGGAAATCGATGCTCGGCAGATCATTTACCGGCAGAAGCCTGTAGGCAAACAGGCCGAAGATCATTACCGCCAGCATCACCAGGCTGGTCATGATCGGACGTTTTATGAAGAGTTCCGAGAGGTTCATTTAGCAGCAGCGCCCGGCTTGCCAGCCCCCGACTTCTCCGGCTGCTTGATCTCAACCATGCCGCCCGGCACAACCCGCATCTGGCCGTCGATCACTACCTGCTCACCTTTTTGCAGCCCGCTTTCAACAACCGTCATTCCATTCACTACCGAACTGGTCACAACCGGCCGCAATTCGGCCGTCTGGTCACCCTTGACGACAAATACGAATTGCCCCTTCTGGCCGGTCTGAATCGCCTGGCTCGGCACTACCAGGGCATTGTTTTTTGTAGCCAGTGTAATCGAAAGATTCACGAACTGTCCCGGCCAGAGTTGTTTTCCGGGATTTCCAAAAGCGGCTTTAAAGCGGATGGTACCGGTAGCGGGATCGACGGTGTTATCGAAAAAGGAGAGAATTCCCTTTTCTCGGACACCGGTCGAACCTGGCGCTTCGGCCTCCACAACAACCTTTCCGGCCGCCATGTGGCGCTTGACATCCGGCAGCTGTTTCTCCGGGATCGTGAATGCGGCATGGATAGGGGACAACTTGTTGATTGTGACAAGCACAGTGTCATTAGCCTTGACAACATTACCGCGATCAACCGCCAGAATACCAAGACGGCCGCTGATCGGAGCATTGATAGTGCAGTAAGCCAACTGTTCCCGGGCACTGTCGAGGGCAGCCTGATCGGACGCCACATCGGCAGCGGCAGACTCAGCCCTGGTACGATATCCCTCAGCCTGCTCCTGGGTTACAATGCCATCCTTGACCAGTTGAGAATAACGTTCATGGTCCTTGCGGGCATTGTTCATTATGACCCGGTCGCGGGCCAGCGTAGCTTCCGCCTTGCGAATGGCAGCCTGATAGGTGCGCGGATCGAGCTGGAACAGGAGCGCGCCCTTCTGGACATCCTGCCCTTCGCGAAACGCCACCTGGGTAAGTTCGCCGCTGATCTGGGTTCTGATCGTAACACTCTCGGACGCTTCCATGGTGCCTATGGCCTTGATCTGAAGCGGCACATCCTGCTGAGAAACCGCAGCGACAAGAACCAGAGCCGCTGGGCGGCCTTTGGCGGGAGGGGCTTTTTTGGAACAGCCGGCGACCATTAACAACAGTGCTGCAGCGAAAATCAGCACTGCAAAACGCGGCACCAGTGAACTGCAATTCATCATCCGGCTCTCCATCCAATTAATTCAATCTGCTGAAAGGCCTGCAACTATACACCAACTCCATAGAGCGACAAAACGTTTTTTGCCGCCCAGGTAAAACAACAAAACCCCTCGTTTGCCAAGGGGTTCTGGTTGCATCCTGTTATGTGTTCATTGTCTATTCCCGTACGTAGGTATCCATATCCGATTCGTCCACCATCCCCATCAGCCTGGCGTACTCCGCCTCAACCAGAAGGTAATGATTGTGGGTTTCCCTGGCATTAAGCTCATAGACCGCCTTGATCTGCACATCATCAACAACTGCGGCCAGCTCCAGCAGAGCCTCCTCCAGTTTTTTCTCACGGTCCATGGCAGCCTCCATGGCCTTCTGCTCGTTGAAATCTTCTGAAATCATGCGGGAGATGGTCGACATCCAGCTCG
>JACRCG010000303.1 GCA_016219145.1 Deltaproteobacteria bacterium
AAAGGAATATGCAGATATAGTCGCGTGAACATTATGATTTGCAATTTTAGCCGGATAGGGTAGTATGTGTCCACATTTAAACCATTTCGGGGAGATTTCATCATGAAAAGTTCTTACGTGATATTCGCGTTGTTTGCGACGGCTGTGTTGAGCGCTACTGCGGCCCAGGCGGAGAGCAAGGGTGAGCAGATATTCAAGCAGAAGTGCAACATGTGCCATGTAGTTAATGGCAAAGGGGGGCAGATCGGCCCGGAGCTGACCAAAATTGCCGCCAGCATGAAAGAGGTTGAAATCAGGTCGCAGCTGGAAAATCCCAAAAAGCGGAATCCTGCCACTTCCATGCCTTCCTTCAAGTCTCTGCCCAAGCCGGAGATGGAGGCCCTGTTGGGGTATCTGAAAACCTTGAAATAATCCTGTTACACAAGACAGGGCCTGCCGAAAGGGAGGCCCTTTTAATTAGAGGCATATATGAAGCTCAAGCAGGAACAGATTCAGCGCCTGGCTGGAAAAGTTTACAACGATCTCTCCACAAACGCTCTGATCATACCGCGTGGTGAAAGTGCCAAGGTTGTGGATGCCATCGCCCGTGTCATTACGCAGAACTTTGCCGCAGAACAGAGCCTGGAGCGCGATGCCGAGCGGCTTCTGGATGAGACAATCGCAGCCATGGGGCGCGGCGCGGCCGAGATCGACCGGCGCAGGATGCTGAAGATGATCAAGGATAAGCTGGCCAAGGAACGCAAGATCGTTTTATGAGGTGCTGACCATGTCGTTATCGGAAGACCGCATATCCACAATTGCCCATGAGATTACCGAGCGCATCTGGCGCGATGATCTGGCGGACGTGACTGACGAGCGCAGGGCACTGGGCTGCGTGAAGCAATCTCTGGAGGCATTTTTTGGCGCCGTAGAGGAGATTGAGGAAGCTGTCAGGGCAAAATTGCGCAACAAGGCGCAGGGGAGCCGTGACTGGGAGGCGTTGTATCAGAAGTTTTACCAGGAAGAGATGGCCAGGAGGCATTTGTAATGTGGCTGCATCGCGGATCCACTGCACTTCTGGCACTTCTGGCGCTGCTGCTGTTTTCAGGCTGTTCGGCGTCACCCAGGACAAGAAGCCATGGCACTCTCGACCCGCTTCAGGAGCGTGAAGCTCTGTATGTTGTTCCGTTTGATGCCACACTTGTTCCGCCTGACTTCGGCGAACCGGTTTTTGATGAATTTGTGGATATTCTGAACGCACGCCGCAAACAGACCAAAGTCGGGCGTTTTGTCATTTTGAAAGAGGAGTTGAAAGAGGTTGAGCCGGCCTGGCTGACCAGGCAGTTCTACCTGTCCGGCGATATCTGGGGTTATGTTGAGAATTCCGGCTGCTGTTCGACCGATATGAAGGTCAAGTCCCGGATCTACCTGTATGAGCCGGGCAAAACCGAGCCGACGCTCGAAGTGTTTATACCGGTTGAGCACTTTTTCAGTCATGACCGCTCCAGTGTTGCGGCTGCCAAGGCCAATCTCGGCAAAAAACTGGCCAGAGATCTGGCCGACGCCATCATCAGGAAACTGACCCCGTAACCGCAGCAATACGATTGATTGGCATTAACGGCCATGGGCAGACGCCCACGGCCTTTTTTAACGAAAGGCGCACCCATGTCACATCGCTTCAAATGGTTTCTGATTCTCCTTGGCGGAGTTTCTGTTTTATCGTTCTCCATCCTTGCATCAGGCGCTGATGCTCTTCTGTCCGGCGCAGCAGCCCGGTTTCGCGAGAAGGAATATGGCGAGGCGTTTCAGCTGGCTGTAAAATCGGCTGAATCACCTCAACGTACATTTTTACTTGGTGTTTCGGCGTTGCGGCTCGGCAGGGCCGATGAGGCCCTGATTTACCTGGCCGAGTCGGAACAGAAACTGCCGCTTGCGGCTGACTATGCCGCCCTGTACCAGGCCGAGGCCTTGCTGAAGCTGAAAAAGTATCCCGAAGCGGAGGCCCGGGCGGCCTCCATTGCCAGGTTATATCCCGCTTCCCTGCTGCTGCGCCGCTCTGAAAAGCTGCAGGCCGACATCCTGTTTCAGGCTGGTGACTTCAAGGGGGCGCAAAAATATTTCCAGCTTTTTGTCGAAAAATATCCCTCCGGGGCCGATTCTGTGGATGCGCTGTTTCATTCGGCTCTCTGCCGCGAAGAGATCGGAGACAAGGCCGGGGCGTTGCAGGTCTATCGGAATATCTGGATTAATAATCCGGCCTCGCCGCAGTCCAGGTTGTCGCAGGAACGCCTGAAGGAGCTTGAAAAGTCCGGTGTCAAAATCGGAAGCTATTCGCCGGAGGAGTTGCTGAAGAGGGCCTCCTCGCTCTACTCGCAAAACGAGTTCAGCTTGTCCCTGAAAACTCTGGAAATGCTGGCCGGTAATGCCAGATCACCGGCAGTTATCAGCCGCGTCGAGCTGCGTACGGGTATGGCTCAATACCGGTTGCGGCAGTTTACGCCGGCAGAGAAATCACTTGCCAGGGCCGCTGCAAGCTCTGTTGCCGGTATAAGTTCAGAGGCGCGTTTCTGGCGGGGTAAGGCTTTGGAGCGCCAGGGTGAAAATGAACTGGCTTTGGCCATTTATAAGGAGTTGGCGGCAGAGGGGAAGCGTCAGGAATTCGCCGCAGATGCTCTGATGGAGGCGGCCGGACTGCGTCGCAACCTTGGATTTTACTCCGAATCGGCCCTCCTCTTTGAGCAGGTTGCCAAGCTGCATCCGGAGTCAAAGTTTGTGTCCCGGTCGATCTGGGAGGCTGGCTGGTGCCGCTATCTGGCAGGGGAATACGGCGTTGCTGCCGCTCAGTTCCAGACCCTTTTGAAGGATGAGAACTTGCGGGAAAAGGCGCTGTACTGGCTGGGGAGGGCTCTTGAAAACTCCGGAAATCCCGAATCGGCAACTTTTTATCGAACACTACTGGAAGAGTATCCGTTTGGCTTCTATGCCATCTGGCATCGCGAGCAGCGAGGGGAGAAAGATACCCGGGAAGGGTTGGGACAGCGGAATGTACTGAGCGAGCTGCCGCTGGCGCCCGGCTTTGAGAAACCGCTGCTGCTGGCATCATTGGGGCTGTTTGAAGAGGCTCGCCTCGAAATGTCGGCGGTACGAAAGAAAACCGTCGACAAGAAGGGAATGTTCCCGGTTTTGTCGAGAATATACCTGGAGATGGGTGACTATCTCTCGGCTATTTCCCTGTTCATGCAGAACCGTCCGGTGCCCTGGGACAAGGGCTCGCTGCCGCTCTGGACGGCCGGCTATCCGTTGGCATATACCGGGCTGGTGTCTGAAAACGCTGCTGCCAATGCACTTTCAGAAGCGCTGGTTTATGCCTTTATACGCGCCGAGAGCGGTTTTTCTCCGGCTATAAAATCGCATGCCGGCGCCCTGGGGCTGATGCAGATGATGCCTGCAACGGCGAAGCAGACCGCCCGCGAAAAAGGGGAGTTCAATCCGCTGAGGCTCACCGTCCCGGAGTACAATATCAGGCTGGGCACCCGGCACCTGCGGGATCTGATGAAAGAGTACAACGGAGATGTTATCCATGTGGCAGCGGCTTATAATGCCGGATCGGCAGCTCTGGAGCGTTGGAGGAAGAGTACGAAGGGATTGAAAAAGGACGAGTTCATCGAGAGCATCCCTTATCAGGAAACCCGCGATTACGTCAAGAAGGTCTATGCTTCGGCGGCAATCTACCGGCAGTTGTATGGGTTGAAGTAGGGGCGATCCTTGTGATCGCCCTATTTCGAACACCCAAAAACGGGCAAACACAAGGTTTGCCTCTACATAATTCACACATACACGACCACGACCCGGTCAAGGTAGCTCTCAAGGCGTTGCACTGCGCTGCGGATCGGTTCGATTTCCTCCGCCAGTGCCGCATTTTCAATGATCTCGCCCAGTTCTGAAATCTCGTCAAAGCCGTAACTGCCCCCGGCGCCTTTCATGCGGTGCCCCAGCGTCCGGATTTCGGAGAACCTCCCGGCTTGCAGATCTTGAAGTATCTGAGCGCAGTCGTTACGCCGTTTGGCTAGAAACTCGGGTACTATGGGGCTTAGCTCGTCCTCGATTTCGACGGTGAACACTCCGTTCTGCCCTGTTTTATTCATATCTGATTCCTCGAAGATGGTTTGCAAGACATTGCATCAGCGTTTTCTTTTTGAAAGGTTTGGCAATGTGGTCGTCACAACCGGCCTCCAGACATTTGCGGATATCCGATTCGTAGGCGTGCGCCGTCAGCGCTACGATTACAGTCCTGTGCCTGCCGGAGCGTTCCTCATTCGTCCGGATCATTCTCGTAGCCGTATAGCCATCCATTATCGGCATCTGTATGTCCATGAAAATCAGGTCATAACTGTTTCTCTCGAACAGCTTGACCGCCTCCTTACCGTTACCGGCTTCGTCCATGACCAGCGGGAACTTGAGCAGCAGAAGCCGCATGAGTTCCCGATTCTCGACTGAATCATCTACCAGCAGGACTCTCTTTGTCCCTTCGTGCTGAAGCGACATTTCCGACGCCTGGGTCTCAGCAGAGTCGGCATGCGGCTTGTGCCGGTTCTCCACCGGACTTTCCGCCAGATGGAACGCAATCGTGAAGGAGAAAGAGCTGCCTGTTCCCGGCGAACTTTCGACCTGGATATACCCGCCCATTGCTTCAACCAGTTTCCGGCTGATCGCCAGCCCTAGTCCGCTGCCGCCGAAACGGCGCGTGATGGAAGCGTCCGCCTGCGAAAAGCTTTCGAATATCATCTCCAGCTTGTCCGGATCAAGTCCGATGCCTGAGTCGCGGATTACGAAGGTCACCGGTACGAATCCCTCGCTCTCGGGACGGCTGAGAGCCGACAGGGAGACAGTGCCGCCGGAATCGGTGAACTTGATGGCATTGGAAACCAGGTTGACCAGAACCTGCTGGAGGCGGATATGGTCACCAATCAGAAAATGAGGGATGTCCGGAGCAATGATCAGCTTCAGCTCAAGTTTTTTTCGATCCGCCTCCAGCCCCATCATCTGGGCGATCCGCTCCAGCGTGTCCGGCAGATTGAACTGGCGGTTGATAATCTCAAGCTGGCCGGCCTCAATGCGCGAAAGGTCGATCAGGTCGTTTACGAGGACCAGCAGGCCGTCTCCGGCCTGTCTTATCATGGTCAGGCAGCGCTGCTGATCTGGCGACAGGTTGGCGGAGTCAAGAAAATCAGTCCCGCCGATGATCGAGTTGAGCGGGGTACGCATTTCGTGACTCATATTGGCCAGAAATTCAGACTTTGAGCGGTTGGCAGATTCGGCTGCGTCCCTGGCTGCCCGCAGCTCTTCGGTCTTTTTCTGGCGTTCGGCGACTTCAGCCCGCAGCCCCTCGTTACCGATAGCCAGTTCGGCAGTGCGGGATGCTACTATTTCTTCAAGATTGCGATTAATTTCTTCCATCTCAAGCTGCTTGCGATGCAGCGCATCCTGAACTTTCTTCAGGTCGCTGATGTCCTGCGCCGCGCAGATTATGGCCTGTGGTTTGCCTTCATCGTCTTTCATGACTGCCAGAGAATACAGCATCGTTACAAGTTCACCGCTGGATTTGCGGCAGTTGCTTTCAATGCCGTGTACACGGCCGTCATCCAGGGCATGTTCGAGGGCGGCATACATGCAAAGAGGGGCGTCCTTCTCCTCGAACTCATCCACCCTGCGGCCGACAATATCCTCGCTGGAATATCCGAACAGCTCGCAGTAAGCCCGGTTTACGCTCTGGATGACCCCTTCGGGCGAGATGACAATCAGCACATCGTTCATGCTGTCGATCAGTTTTTCCATGAATTCACGTGAGACGGTAGTGCTGCGGAGGTTGTCGGTCATTATGTTGAAAGCGGAAGCCAACTGGCCGATTTCATCTCCGGCGCTGATGCTGATGGCCTCGTCCAGCTCTCCCTTGCTGAAACGCTGCACGCCCTGGGTGAGAAGCGCTATCGGGCGTGTTATCGCGGAAGCGAAGATGATTGCCGCTATGATTCCGAGTACAAGAATAAAGAGCACAAAGGGCAGCATCCTCATCAAAACGCCATGCACGTTTTTCTTGATTACAGATTCGTACAGCCCGATATGGACGGTGCCGAGCGCTCCCGCCTGAATCTGAACCGAAATGTCATAGATTGTCCCGTTTTCGGATGAAAGCGCAGTCAGCTGACCCGGCTGACCTTTTTCTGCATGTACCTGCCTGATCAGATCATCCGGGATTACTGAGCCGAAAGTGTGCGTTACGATCCCGCCAGTGGGGTTCACGATGTAGATGTACTCGATGTCCCTGTCAACTTTGCGGTAGTCATTTACCAGCATGCGAATGCTTTCGCTGTTTTCGGTTATCAGCGGAATTTCAGATGCCTCGGCGATATATCGGGCTGTTGACAGTCCGCGCTTGTGAAGTTCATCTTTAAAGCGGCTGTGCAGCTCATAGCCGACCAGGATGGCCAGGGCTGCTCCAACCAGCAGAATCAGGCATACAGTGCCGATGATGAACTTGTTTCGCAGGGACAATGAAAGCATGCTGCCTGTTTCCCCCGCTGAAGCGGTTGGCCGGTCAGCGCCGTCCGCCTGCGGGTTTCTGGATTGGTTGTTTTCTAAAGGATTCATCTGGAATCCCGAACTCAGAATGTAGTCAAGCGGGAGCGCAAACTGTAATCAGACTACCACTAATGAGAACAAGCGCAAGTGATAGCGCAAAAATATACTTTCCGGACTAAGAGCTTGTCCGCAAATAAACATTCCAAGCTCGCATCTCGTATTCACGCCATCTTTGTCAGGCCCTCAATCACAAATTCCTCGACGCAGCTATTGCTGCGCCTGTGGTTTTGCTCAATCAGGCCGACCAAATCTGTCATTAATTCGAGCGCGATCTACCGTAACGTTATTTACGGACAAGCTCTAAATACATCAGTAACCGGAGGCTTGCTTGAAAAGCCGGGGGGCGTATGCTACAACAGCTCAACTTATTCTGCAAGCGGAAGGCTTGAAAAAATGTCGGAACAGACCCCCATGATGCGGCAGTACCTGGAGATCAAATCGGGCCACCCTGACGCGATCCTCTTTTTCCGCATGGGTGATTTTTACGAGATGTTCCTGGACGATGCCCTGCTGGCCGCGCGCGTCCTCGATATCGCCCTCACCTCCCGCAACAAGGGGAGCGGCGACGAGATCCCCTTCTGCGGCGTCCCTTTCCATTCTGCGGCCCCCTACATCGCAAAATTGATCGAAGCCGGTTACAAGGTCGCAGTCTGTGAGCAGGTCGAAGACCCAAAGCAGGCCAAAGGGATAGTAAGGCGCGAGGTGGTCAGGGTGATCACCCCCGGCCTTTTGATTGAATCCGAAAGTTTAATGCCGGAGGAGAACAACTTCCTGCTTGCGCTCCACCTTGGCGCTGACGGCCTGTGGGGATGCGCCTGGCTGGATGTATCCACCGGCGAGTTCCGTGTCACCGAGGTAACCGGCGTGGCGGCAGTGACGTCCGAGGCGGTTGGTATCAACCCCCGCGAGGTGCTGCTGGCCGACAATCTGGAGATTGACTCGCTGGCGGCGGAACTGCGTTCATTTCTGGCAGAGCGGATCTGCTCGCGTACACCGGGCTGGGTCTTCGAGCGCGATTACGCCGCCGGCCTGCTCTGCGGTCAGTTCGGCGCGGCCTCGGCTGAGGCCCTTGGCCTCTCCGGCATGCCGTGCGGCCTGATAGCCGCCGGCGCGGCCTTGTACTACCTGCGGGAGAACAGGAAGAGCGCCCTTCCGCACCTGCGGGATATCCGGGTCTGCCAGCGCAGCGAACATCTGGCGCTGGACGCCGCCACCCGCCGCAATCTGGAGATCATCGCCACCATGGCTGATGGCCGCAAAAGCGGCTCCCTGCTGGGCTGCCTTGACCGTACCTCTACCGCTATGGGGGCCAGACGGCTTAAGCAGTGGCTCTCTTACCCGCTGGTCGGGCTGGAGCCGATCCGCCAGCGTCTGAATGCGGTGGAAGAGCTGCTGGAGGCGCCTGCCCTGCGGGAGGAGCTGACGTCCCGGCTTAAGGAAATCTTCGACCTTGAAAGGCTTAACGGCCGGATCGGCATGGCCTCGGCCGGAGGGCGCGACCTGCGCACGCTGCATGCTTCACTCTGCCAGTTGCCGGCTCTCCGGGAAGGGCTGTCCGCCTTTCAGACAGCGCTGATCAGGTCGCTGCAACAATCCATTGACCCTCTTGAGGATATGCGCGAACTGATCGGCCGCGGTGTAGTCGAGTCGCCCCCCTTCTCCCTGCGCGAGGGGGGCATCATCGCCGCCGGTTACAATGCCGAACTGGACGAGCTGCGCTCCATCAGCAGTGAAGGAAAGGGTTTCATTGCCAGGTTGGAGGCCCAGGAGAAGGCCCGCACCGGCATCTCTACCCTCAAGATCCGCTATAACCGGGTTTTCGGCTACTCGATCGAGATCACCAAAAGCAACCTGGCCAATGTCCCCTCCAATTATATCCGCCGCCAGACCCTGGCTAACGCCGAACGATTCATCACGGAAGAGCTGAAAAATTACGAGGAGAAGGTGCTGGGGGCCGAAGAGCGCATCTGCGAGCTCGAATACGCTCTGTTCCAGGAGATTCGTGAACAGGTGGCCGTCGCTGCCGGGCGGATCTGCCGCACCGCCGACGCCCTGGCTTCGCTGGATGTGCTCATTTCGCTGGCCGGTGTGGCCGATGAGCGTAATTACTGCAAGCCGGATATGGATGATTCGGATGTAATAGAGATCAAAGATGGCCGTCATGCGGTGATCGAGGCCATGAAGCTGGGCGAACGTTTCGTCCCCAACGACACCAGGCTGGACGGCGACGAAAACCAGATCCTGATGATCACCGGCCCCAACATGGCCGGTAAATCGACCTTCATGCGCCAGGTGGCCCTGATAGTGCTGATGGCCCAGGCCGGCAGCTTCGTCCCGGCCAGTGCGGCCCGGATCGGCATCGCCGACCGGATCTTCACCCGAGTCGGCGCCGGTGACAACCTGGCCCGCGGCCAGTCCACCTTCATGCTGGAGATGATGGAGGCGGCCAGCATCCTGCGTAACGCCACCCCCAGAAGCCTGATCGTCATGGACGAGATCGGCCGGGGCACCTCCACCTTTGACGGGGTTTCCATCGCCTGGGCCGTAGCCGAGTATATCCACGATACCCCGTCCTGCCGCTCCAGAACCCTTTTTGCCACCCATTATCATGAGCTGACCGAACTGGCTGTGACTCGCGAGCGGATCAAGAACTTTACCGTGGCGGTCAGGGAATGGAACGATCAGGTCATTTTCCTGCGCACCATCATTCCGGGCGGCGCTTCTCACTCATACGGTATTCAGGTGGCCCGCCTGGCCGGAATGCCTTCGGATGTGATCGAACGGGCCAAGGAAATTCTGCGGAATCTGGAGAGCGGTGAGTTCGAAGAGGGCGCCCCGCGTCTGGCCAGGAGCAGCAAGAAACCGCCCCGCGACCCGTCTCCGCAATTTTCGCTGTTTGAAACCAGCGAGGACCAGCTGCGCCAGCGTTTGAAGAAACTCAATATTGCCACCCTGACTCCGCTGGAAGCACTTAATCTGCTGGATGATTTGAAGCGGATGGTGTGAGGAAGGGTGAGCCACAAGGAGGCCTCGTGATTTTTCAGGATTTCAAACTCTTTGATACCCACCTGCACATCATCGACAATCGTTTTCCATTGCTCCCGAACAACGGCTATCTTCCGGAAATATTTACATGTGACGATTATCTGGAGCGCATGAAAGGTTACAATCTGGCCGGTGGAGCCATTGTCTCCGGCTCTTTTCAGGCTTTTGACCAGGGCTATCTGCTTGACGCGCTCAAAAGGCTCGGCCCGGCTTTTGTTGGTGTGACGCAATTACCGGCAACAGTATCGGACGATGAGCTGCTCGCACTCAACAGCGCCGGGGTCAGGGCCGTCAGGTTCAACCTGAAACGCGGCGGCTCTGAAGAGATCAGACACCTGGACAGCATGGCCAGGCGGGTTTATGAACTTGCCGGCTGGCATGTCGAGTTGTACGTTGATTCCAAAGAACTGCTGGCTCTTTACGAGACGCTGGCGGCTCTGCCGGCAGTAAGTATTGATCACCTGGGCCTTTCCGGAGAAGGCTTCGGAACGCTTCTCAGGCTCGTCGAGCGAGGGGCTCACGTCAAGGCAACCGGATTCGGCCGGGTTGATTTTGATGTTAAAACCGCACTGGAGGCGCTCTTTGCGGCTAATCCTGACGCGCTGATGTTCGGCAGCGACCTGCCGTCCACGCGCGCGCCGCGGCCCTACACAGATGATGATTTTGCCCTGATTATTGAAACTCTGGGGGATGAAAGGGCGCGCAAGGTTCTCCATGATAATGCCGCCAGGTTCTACCATCCGGAAGAGAGTGCAATCAGTTGAAACTTGCCGATATTTCTGCTAAAAGGGCATGCCACTTATATTTCGGATCGGATCGACGTCCAAATTATCCTATGAAGCGCTATCTCAACATACTTGTCTGTCTGCTGCTCGTCTGCCTGCTGCTGCCGATGCCGGTTCTGGCCGCCAAAAAGAAGGTCAGCAAGAAGAAAGCGGCCTTCAGCGCACAGACCTCGGCGGTCATGCGTCCGCCAGCCGTGCTGAACGAGATGAAGCATTGGTCAAACCCGGATTATACCCGTATTTCTCTGGAGCTTGACAGGGATGTCACCTGGGAGTCCCACGAACTGGGCAAGGGCAGCCCGGGCAAGCCGGGGCGGGTCTACATTGATCTTAATCGTACCAGACTTGGCGCTTCGGTCAGGGATATAACCATTGGTGACGGATTGCTGAAGGGGGCGCGGATCGGCCAGTACAAGACTGACGTTGTGCGGGTTGTGTTGGACACCGAGAATATAAAGGATTTCAAGGTGTTTCCACTTTCTGATCCGGCGCGTCTGATCATCGATGTGCGGGGTGAACGCCCCGCCGAGATTACCCGCCTGGAGCAGTCCATCAGCGCCATGCCGGAGAAAACCGTGATTTCCAGGCCGGAAGAAGCGCCGGTTATCGTTGAAAAAAAGGTCAAGCCGCCCAAAAAACCGATCATATCCAAAATCCGCCGGGTGGTGGTTGATCCGGGTCATGGCGGACATGACCCCGGAGCGGTCGGCCCAAGCGGTATTCAGGAAAAGGATGTCGTGCTGGCAATCGGCCTCAGGCTGAGAGAGCTGTTCAAGGAGGAACTGGGGCTGGATGTGGTGATGACGCGCTCTACAGACGTGTTTATCCCGCTGGAGGAGCGTACCGCCATTGCCAACAAGGTTAATGCCGACCTGTTCCTGTCGGTGCATGCCAATGCCGCTCCCATCCGTTCGGCGGCCGGTATCGAGACCTATTATCTCAATCTGGCCAAGACCGACAAGGTGGCCCAGCTGGCGGCCAAGGAGAACGGCACTTCGCTTGAAAAAGTCAGCGTCCTGCAGGCGATACTGTTCGATCTGATGGCCAACTACAAGCTCAACGATTCGGCCCATCTGGCCGATGAAGTTCAAAAAGCGCTCCACAAGAGAATCAGGGCCGGCTACAGCGATGTAAAAAATCTGGGTGTCAAGCAGGGTCCGTTTTATGTTCTGGTGGGAGCCACCATGCCGAGTATCCTGGTTGAAACCGCTTTCCTTTCAAACGCCCAGGAAGAATCCCGCCTGAAAGACCCCGCTTATCTGGAAATGACCGCAGAAGGCATCCTGGACGGGGTGCGCAGCTACATCACCAGCCTCAAGTAAAGATCAAACGGCTGTTTCTCACTAAGCTCACAAAGTGCACCAAGAAAATCAGGTGATTATCAAACCCGAAAGGTTCTGATTTCATTGTGCTCTTTGTGCCTTTGTGAGAGCCAGCAGGTGGTTGACTTATTTTGGTTACGGACCGGAAATAGCTTCGGCGATGGTCACTCTTTCAGGACAATCCGTTGCATCGGTCTGAGACAGGTAGAGGGCGTTGACTGACACAAGCAGCGCATTTAGCTTGTCCAGATCGATTACGCTCAAGCCGCTGATGGAATCGGTTTCGGCCATGTTGAGCGGGCAGCAGTCGCTCTTGTGAAGATTGTTTTCAACGTAGGTTATTGGCAGGCCGTGGGTGCGGCAGATGACAGGTCTGGCATTGTACAGCAGGCAGCGGTGATGCGACAGGAGCGGACAGCGTTCACCAGTCGCTTTTTCAGCTACATGCCGGCGGATTGACTCCGCTTCCTGCGGAGGAAGCCCATCCAGAGCGTATCGAAGAGCTGCCGCTTCAATCGGGAAAAGTGTTATGGCAGTGCAGCATGAACTGCAACCCTCATGGCAGGTGATCTGCTCTCCCAGGGCAGATTCTATCCCCCGGCAGAGGGCATCAATTTTTGTTGTCAGTTGCAGGTAGTTGTCAAGAAGATGTTTCATCCCACCAAACTAGCACATCGCACAAAAAATTTAACCTGAAAAAAGCAGTTGGTTCTCACAAAGGCACAAAGAACACAAAGAAATCAGAGGGCTATGTAGGATTAGGCACTCACCCATAGGGTTTTATTCTTCGCATTGATAATCTGCTGATTTTCTTGGTGAACTTTGTGAGCTTTGTGTGATAGCAGCCGTATTAGGTTTAAAGCTCTATGCTGCCACGCTCAGGTGCCAGATGTCGTAGATTTCGGCTATTTCCTCAGGGAACTCGGCTGACGGGTCGCGGCGGCAGATGCCGGTCTTTTCCAGTGCGCTCAGTTGCCGCTCCGTTCCGCGCGACAATTCAAAGCGATCCATCATGAAGCCTATGCTCTCGAAATAGTACAGGGCATCCTGCACGACGCGGGCATAACTGCCTGTGCCGCAAGGCTGTTTCTCAGGCAGACAGAACAGCGCCACGCCTTCATCTATCAGCCGCCAGGCCAGATATACGTGCGGAGCTGTCTCGCGCTGCACGACACAGATATAGGCGCTGCATTTCTGTGAACGCCTGCCAAACGGCGCTGCCTGGACGATATTGGCGGAACCGTACAGCTCAATGACCTGATCGGCAGTTCTGTAGCGAATGGTTTCGATTGAGGGGTCATGGCGGAAATCGGCTCCGCTTCCGGCGATCGCGGCGGCAATGCCGGCATGGGCGGTCTGTGATGTCATTCCGAGCGCGGCAAATGGAGAATGTTGCTTGCCTGTTGCGTGATATTCGGGATGGTGATTCACTGTTGCTGGCGTAAGCTTTTTAAGCAGTCTTACTTCCTGTTCCAGACCGTCTTTTTCTCTTTGCAGCTTTTCAACAAGGGTGCGGGCCTTTTTTCTGAAATTGGCCGCAATCAACTCCCATACCTTCTTCTCTGCCGATAATCGCTCAAGACTTGCCTTGATTGCGCTGCTTTCAGTGGCAGACCTGCTGCGCTCTAGTTCCCAGCCCAGCTGTGCTTCTTCGCAGCTGGTTGTCAGCTCATCCAGACGCTGCTCAAACCGGCGTCTGGCCTCTCGTTCCTGTTCAAGCTCAACTGACGCTGATCGGCGATGTTCCAGCAGGCGCTCCTCAAGCTCTTTGATACGGCCAATCAGTTCTTCTTTTGCAAGACAATACAGCGCGGGATCCAGTGGAAACGTCATGTTGCACCTCCGTTAGTGGTTGCCGCTCCAATTCAGAGGAGCGTACGGAATGGCATTGACCTTTCTGGAGACCCGCACAAAAAAACGGGTGCCAAAAGATCTGATCTTTCGGCACCCGGCTGTCTCATGGAGACCCTTAGGCTATCCGCCCCGTCATCGCTAACGGTTTAGTCTTGTCGTTTATCAGCTGGTCAATTTCTAACCAAACAGTTATGTAGGAGAATTGTCCTCTAATACACCTGTTTTTGTCAACAAAAATCAACCCTCGCTCTGGGCCTTCAGAGCTTCCATCTGGTAATGAGCCCGCAGTGCATCGGCAATCTCGGCAATATCCCCGGCCATGATCGAATCCAGCCGATAGAGCGTCAGGCCGATGCGATGATCGGTCATGCGCCCCTGCGGAAAATTGTAGGTGCGGATGCGTTCAGAGCGGTCGCCGGAACCGACCTGCTGCTTGCGGTCCGCCGCCAGTTTTGAATCCTGGGCCTGCTGAATGGTGTCGAGGATCCTTGTTTTCAGGACCTTCATGGCCTTGGCCCTGTTCTTGATCTGGCTGCGCTCCTCCTGGCAGGCGACCACAGTGCCGGTCGGCAGATGGGTGATGCGCACGGCCGAGTCGGTTGTATTGACATGCTGACCGCCGGCGCCGGATGAACGATAGACATCAATCTTCAAATCATCCGGGCGAATATCGATATCGACATCTTCGGCCTCGGCCATGATGGCCACCGTGCAGGCGCTGGTATGGATGCGTCCCTGCGCTTCGGTTTCAGGAACCCGCTGAACGCGGTGGGTGCCGGATTCATATTTCATTTTGGCATAGACCCCTTCACCCTCGACCGAGGCGATGATCTCCTTGAAACCGCCCCGTTCGGATTCGGAGGCCGAAATGGTCTCCACCCGCCAGCGGTTGGTGTCGGCGAAACGGGAGTACATGCGGAACAGATCCCCGGCGAACAGAGCCGACTCGTCCCCCCCGGTACCGGCACGAATCTCCAGAATGACGCTCTTGTTGTCGTTAGGGTCCTTGGGAAGGAGCAGCAGCCGGATGTCGGCGTCCAGCTGCTGCTTTTCTTCCTCAAGCGACTTCAGCTCCTCCTCGGCCATCTCCTTCATATCAGGATCGGCCAGCAGTTCACGGTTGTCTTTTATCTCTTCCAGAATCCTGCGATAGCGCCTGTAAGCCGTTACAAGGTCGGTCAGGTCGGAATGCTCGCGGGACAGCTTGCGGAATTCCGGCTGGTTGGAGATGACCGAGGGGTCGGAAAGCAGCGCCTCCAACTCCTGGTAACGCCTTTCTAGTTCTTCAATCTTGTCCATCATCATAATTTGTAATCCATCGCCATTAGTGGCGTCTTCAATCAGATGATCTTGTTCAGCGGATACTCGATAATCCCCTCGGCGCCCAGTTTGATCAGCTCCGGCACAATTTTGCGCACCTCTTTTTCGGACATGATGCTCTCGATGGAGAGCCAGTCGGAGTTGTAGAGATGGGAGATGGTCGGGTTTTTGAGGCTGGGGAGCATGTTTGTGATGGCTTCGATCTTGTCGGCCGGAGCGTTCATCTTGAGCCCCACCATCCCCTCGGCTGCCAGGGATGACTTCAGAAGAGTGGCGATCTGCTCGATCTTGGCGCGTTTCCAGGGATCGGCCCAGGCAGCCTTGTTGGCCAGCAGCACCGGCACAGACTCCATTAATTCACAGACGATGCGCAGGCCGTTGGCCTTGATGGTCGAACCGGTTTCCGTCACCTCGACAATGGCGTCGCACAACCCGTCAACCACCTTTGCTTCCGTGGCGCCCCA
Source organism: Deltaproteobacteria bacterium (assembly GCA_016219145.1). GTDB lineage: Bacteria > Desulfobacterota > Desulfuromonadia > Geobacterales > Pseudopelobacteraceae > JACRCG01. The sequence goes on from JACRCG010000303.1 coordinate 15,409, forward strand.
GGAGAACTCAACATTGACCGGGAT
>JACRCG010000302.1 GCA_016219145.1 Deltaproteobacteria bacterium
AACGGCATCTATGGCACCAATCCGGCCGGTGGCGGTTACCAGGGTATCAGCCCAACCATCCTGATCGCCCATGACGGCGCCAACATCGCTGTCGGCGGAGCGGGTATCGTCGGCGGCATGAATCCCAAAGGGCATATTGATGTAGAAGCGGCCCAGGCCCTGATTGCCGGCACTAAAAATTTCAAAGCCAAGGATCCGGGGCGTGTGGAGACACATTTCGACCAGACCGCCTACTTCCGTGAGGCTCATGATACCGAACAGGGGGTTCTGGACGGCATCAAGGACTATATGCGGATGATGCCGGCTTACGACCCGACCATGTTCCGGGTGGCTGTTCCAGCGGCTCCCAAATTCCCGGCCACTGATCTCAACATGATCCTGCCTGCCAACCAGAAGCGCCCCTACGATGCCATCCAGATTCTGGCGCGCCTGACCGATAACAGCGAGTTCATGGAGTACCGCCCCGATTACGGCATCGAGGTGTTTACCGGGATCGCCAAGATTGACGGCTTCCCGGTGGCATTTATCGGCAACCGTCAGGGCATCTTCCCCGGCTATCCTGAATATGCCAAGGGCGCTTATCCGGCTGTCGGCGGCAAGCACTACCGTCAAGGCCTGATCAAGCAGGGCGAATTCGTGACGCTGTGCGGACGCGACAATTTGCCGATCGTCTGGCTGCAGGATACCACCGGTATCGATGTCGGCGATCTGGCCGAAGAGGCCGAATTGCTCGCCCTCGGCCAATCGCTGGTCTACTCCATCGAGCAGACCGAACTGGCGATGATGTGCGTCGTCTTGAGGAAAGGCACCGCCGCCGCCCATTACATCATGGCCGGTCCCCAGGCCAATAACAATAACGCCTTCACCCTGGGAACACCGTTGACCGAGATTTACGTCATGCATGGCGAAACGGCCGCAGCCGCATCATATGCCCGTCGTCTGGTCAAGGAGGATGAAGCCGGCAACGATCTTACGCCGACTCTGGATAAAATGAACCAGATGATCAAGGATTATCAGGATAAGTCCCGCCCGGCCTACTGCGCCAAGTCCGGTTTCGTGGACGAGATCGTCACGTTGACCGATCTGCGTAAATATATCCAGGCCTTTACCGGAGCTAACTACCAGAATCCCCGGTCGATCACGCCGGTGCATCAGATGCTGCTGCCGAGGATTATCAAGGGGTAAATTGAAAATGAAGTCGGCTCTCACAAAGGCACAAAGGGCACAAAGGAAAAATATTTTAATGTTAGAAGCATTAATCCGAAAGACAGGTTTATGTTTTTTTGTAACGCCTGGTTTTACTTGGTGACCTTTGTGAGCTTTGTGAGACAACAGCCGTTGTCTAGTTTCTTGAATTATTAAAATATATCGAACGGGGTGTAACGATGAGCAAACATAAAAAACCACTCGGCATTACCGAAGTTGTCTTGAGGGACGCGCACCAGTCGCTCTTCGCTACACGCATGCGTCTGGATGATATGCTCCCGATTGCGGAAAAACTCGACAAGGTCGGTTACTGGTCGATAGAGATGTGGGGCGGCGCGACCTTCGACGCCTGCATCCGCTTTCTGGGTGAGGATCCCTGGGAGCGTCTGCGTGCGCTGAAAAAATCCATGCCGAACACGCAGCAGCAGATGTTGTTCAGGGGCCAGAATATCCTCGGTTATCGCCACTACGCCGACGATGTGGTGGAAAAATTCGTCGAACGCGCAGCTGTCAACGGCATCGACGTGTTCCGGGTTTTTGACGCCATGAACGATCCCCGCAACCTGGAGACGGCCATCAAGGCGGTCATCAAGCAAGACAAACATGCCCAGGGCACCATGTCATACACCGTCAGTCCGGTTGACACGATACCAAAGTGGGTAGATCTGGCCAAACGCATCGAAGATATGGGCTCACATTCGCTCTGCATCAAGGATATGGCCGGCCTGCTCTCTCCTTACGTTGCTTATGAACTGGTCAAGAAGCTCAAAAAAGCGATTGATATCCCGATCCATATGCAGTGCCACGCGACAACCGGCATGTCTACTGCAACCTATGTCAAGGCCATCGAGGCCGGTGTCGAAAATGTCGATACCTCGATTTCCTCGATGAGTATGACCTACGGCCACTCCGCTACCGAGGCTCTGGTGGCTATCATGCAGAATACCGAGTATGACACCGGTCTGGACATGGTGCTTCTGCAGGAAATTGCCGATTACTTCACCATAGTGCGCAAGAAATACGCTAAGTTTGAAGGTTCGCTGAAAGGTATTGATGCGCGAATCATCCTGGCGCAAGTTCCGGGCGGCATGCTGACCAATATGGAGAGCCAGCTCAAAGAGCAGAACGCCGCCCACAAGATGCAGCTGGTTCTTGATGAAATACCGCGCGTCCGAGAGGATCTTGGTTTCATCCCGCTGGTTACCCCAACTTCGCAGATTGTCGGCAGCCAGGCGGTTATCAATATCCTGACCGGTGAGCGCTATAAATCGATGACCAAGGAGACCGCCGCAGTTCTGAAAGGCGAATACGGCGCTACTTCCGCCCCGGTCAACAAGGAGTTGCAGGCCAAGGTGCTTAATGGCGCAGAGCCGATTACCTGTCGTCCTGCTGATCTGATTGATCACGAAATGGACAAGCTGACCGCAGAATTACGGGAGCTTGGCACTCAAAAGAACCTCAAGTTTGGTGATCATGAGGTGGAGGATGTGCTGACATATGCCCTGTTCCAGCAGGTGGGACTCAAATTTCTTGAACACCGCGACAACCCGGCCATGTTTGAACCGGTACCGACCGGCGAGGAGGACGCCCCTAAAGCCGCTTCCAAGGCCGCAGCCCCTGCCGTATCAGGCGGCGAGACCTTTACTGTGACAGGCGGCGGGCAGAGTTTTGTGGTGCAGGTCTCAACAGTTGGCGGCGCTGCCGCAGCCGCAGCGGTTGCAGCTGTGCAGGCCGGAGGCGGAGCTGCTGCCGCTCCGGTGCAGAACGAGGCGATGGGTTCGCCACTGGCAGGAAATATCTGGATCGTAGATTGCGTGCCGGGCCAGAAGGTGGAAGTGGGGGACCTCCTGTTTGTTCTTGAAGCGATGAAGATGGAGTACGAAGTCTTTGCCGAGCGATCCGGAACGATAGCCGAAGTGCTGGTGCAAAAAGGTGATGCCGTTCTCGTGGATCAGCCGCTTGTGACATTCGTTGGAAGCGGCGGCGGGATGGCTGCGGCTGCTCCCGCCAGGACCGTGTCCGCCCCGGCGGCGGCCAAGGACGGTATTGCGGCTCCATTGACCGGCAATGTCTGGAAGATCGAAGTCATGGAAGGGCAGCAGGTGCAGGAAGGCGATCTTCTTTTGATCCTTGAGGCGATGAAAATGGAAAACGAGATTTTCGCCGACCGGGATGGAACGGTTGGTCAGCTTCTGGTTCAGGAAGGGAACAGCGTCGAGATCGGGCAAGTTCTCTTGACTCTGGTCTGAGATCGTTTTTGATGAATTCCTCAAGTCAGCAATTTGAAGATGTGGCGGCTCATTACAGCCGTTCCGGGCTTGAGGCGGAGATTATGGCAGCGCTGGTTACTGCCGGAAAAGATCCCGATAATCTGAAGCCGGAAGATCTTGCCCCGTTTGATGAGTTTCACATCCGC
>JACRCG010000298.1 GCA_016219145.1 Deltaproteobacteria bacterium
CGCTGTCATCGCTGACACTCTGCCGGGGGAGGTCAGGCGATTTTTGTTCAAGGTTGCGCGCGAGGCGAAGGGCGTTTCTGTGGGCGCCGGTTTCTTCCCGGAACGCCTGGCTGAATCCTTCTCCTGCGCTTGTGGAGACATGAAATCCCTCCATGCTGAGATTCTGTTTTGAGAGGGTCTCTTTCAGTGTATCCAGATTCCCCATCAGTGCCTCTCTTACAGTCCGGTTGTCGCTGATGATTTCAACCTTGACCCTGTGCTCATCCATCCTGACATTGACCTGCAACTCACCCAGATCGGCCGGATTAAGCCTGATCGACATGCGGCCGTTCCCCTTGCTGTCATGGGTAACGATCCCTTCCTTAAGCTGGTCAAGGATGTTTTTGTGGAGCGGGTTGGCCGGTTCTTCAGCCTTGACCTGAAAAGCTTCCCGGCCAGGCTCCGTTTTGGCTGATGCTCCAGGAAGCGGCAGGGAGTTGGCAGCCGCAGACTGATCCTTACCCGGCTCGTTTTTATTCTGGTCGTTATCGTCACCAGCCGGTCTGGAACTGCCCGGTGTTGAAATCTTTCCGAAAAACTCGTGGCTTATTGACGGCCCGCTTCCTTCTGCGCTATTTGTGCCGCCTGTCTGGCGTTGGAGCGGAGCGGCCGCTTCAGTAATTATTGGCGCTGCTGTCTGCAAAGATTGTGATCTCTCGGTAATTTTTTGCGCACGGCTCGCGAGGGCAGGGTGGTTGAGTGCAACCGTTTCCTCGACCGGCTCGCTGTTCAACAGGTCATTCCGGACAGGCGAGGGGAGAACGGCGGTCGTGGCAGGGACTTCCTTGGCCGATAATGATTCTGAACCGGAAAGCTGAGTTGGGTTTTGCCCGGAAGGCGTTGGTGTGAACGGTTTGGCAGTCGTTTCCTGCACCGGCTTTGCCGCAGGGCTGGCTTGTTTACTATCTGTCGGATCAGTCTGATCAGCGACCTGCTTTACCGTATTCTTAAGCAACGGATCAACAGACGGCCTTACCTCTGCCATCATTGTTGAATCAGCGGCTTGCTCTGGTCTTTCTTTGGGAGGTAAATATCTTGGGCGCGCCATCATCGCTTCCAATGCTGGCTCAGTAATGCCCTGTGCAACTATTCCTGCTTCAGTTCCAGTGACCGTCTCAGCCGCTGGAGTTACTATCGATTGAATAGCTGATATAAAAGGAAGCCCGGTCTCAGACGCCGGAGCAGGCTTGGGAGACTGTTCTGCCGAGGTATTCTGTTGCTTGACAGTGTTCCGTTGCTCTTCAGACATAGTGTCGGTTTTCTGCTCTTCATTCCTGCTTTCAGGGCGAGGCAGGACGATCGGCGAATGAACGGTCACTGCCTGCAACTGAGATAGTGGCAGGGAGAGCGGATCGGGATTCGGTATTTCTGCGGTATTATTTCTGGAACCTCTGACGGAGCTTTTCGGATATTCCCTCAGTTTCGGCTGCAGCTCCTGTTGTGGGGCAGAGAGAGTCGCAGTCTCGTTAGCAAGCTGTTTTCCGGCAAGTATTTTACTGCCGCTGTCAGCTAAGAAAGTGTCGGTGAGTGCGACATCCGGCTTTGGTGTTGCAGCGGGCAATTTCCCAATCAGTTTCGATACAGTTTTCGAGGCCGTCTCCAGTAGGCGTTCCGAAGCCGGTTTCAACTCCTGCACCGGTGCTTCTTCCTGGAACTGCGCCTGGGGCGGTTTTTTCTGCGGTTCGGCCGGTTGAAGTTCGTCCAGAGTTATCTTGCGCATCTCCTGCAGTGTGTAAGCCAGCCGTGATTGCTGTTGCGGCAGGCTTGGATATTCAAGACGCTGTCCCATCTGATTTTCCGGACTGCACCCCACAGCCGCATCGACCGGCATGGGCCGGGCTGAGGCAGTTTCCGCTGCGCTGCCTTTTTGTATCGGCTGCGAAAGGATCACGGAAGAGTGGTCGGTTACAGTCAGTATCTGGGTGAATTGCATGGCTACCGGATCGCCGTTTTGCCTGGAGACAGCGGTCTCGCCAGTTCCGGCGTCAGCGGTTTTCGCACCAGCATTCTGCAGCAGACCGGCGAAAATGGAAGTTTCATCGGAAATCAGGCCCTGCTGCAGACTGATACTGATCGTTCCGGCCATGCCGGTGACAGTGGTGACGGCATCCTGGGGTTGAGCCATAATCAGATTCATTTCCATGAGGTTACCTCATTGCTTTCATGCATCGCTTTAAGATTCATCATTTGCCGGCCAGATTTTCTTTGGTCCATTTCAGAACTCGTGCCTGCGTCAGGTGCGGTATCAGCTTGGTGACCGTTTTCTGATCCAGAGCGTCCAGAACTCCGGCGGCTGTTCCTTCATCCAGCTTGTCAATCAGGGCGGCCGCCTCCTCTGCTTTCAGGGTGCGGTAGATTTTGAGCGTCTTTTTGGCCCGTTCGCTCTGGAGTTTTTTTTGCGCTTCCCTGGCGGCCGCCACAACTTTTCCGGCTTCATCCAGATCTTTGGCACGAACACTCAATTCCAGCTCACGGGCGGCCAAGGCGGCTTCGCGTGGGGCCAGAGCCGCTTCCCTGGCGCTGAGTTGCTTCTTCAGCAATTCCATGGCCGCCGGATCATCTGCGCCTTTGGGCGTTCCTGGCTCATTCCCCTGCGGTTGTTCAGCTCCTGCCGGCAGACCGGCGGCCCGCAGTGATGCAACCGGCGGCGACAGCCAGAATATTGTCGCCAGCACCAGCAGAACCGGCAGCCACAGACGGCGACTCATCTTGCACCCCTCTTCTGCAAAGAGAGCTCTTCCAGGAAAATTCTTTCTTTATCAAGGAGTTCTCTGGCATGAGCCTTGACCTTTTTGTCTTTCAGATTTTCCAGAACTTTCTTGTCACGTGCCGCATCGATCAGGACCTCGCGCTGCTCGGTCATCTTACTGTTGAGCAGGTCAACTTGTTGACGCTGCTGCATGAGGTCGTTTTTTTTGCGCTGGAAAAAATCAGAATACATCTGAAGCTCGGTAGCCGGCATTCCGGCCCATTGTCGGTCCAGAAACTCGCTGTCAAGCAGCGACACGCTGTTTTCATCATCTTCCAGTCGCGCGCAGGCGCCTTCGAAGCGCTGCTTGGCCGAAGCGAATTCAAGCCGGCAGACCTTTTCAACTTCGCTGCGATAATTCAGAACCTGATCAAGAGCAAAAGCTTTCTTTCCCATGGTTTATCCCTTCCTGATGAATTGTCTGCGAATACAATCTATCGTCATAACGCCATACCACCTTCAAAAATCGCAGCCAGCCCGGCAACAGCGCTTTCCATATCAATTCCGTCCTGAATATCCTGCTTGATGTAACTGTTCATGGCATCCATCCTGGCCACGGCATAGTCAATTTTGGGATTGGTGCCGGCCTTGTAGGCGCCGATGTTTATCAGATCCTCGGCCTGGCGGTGAGTGGCCAGCAGCTCCTTGAACATCTGTGCCTGACGCTGGTGCGCCTGTTCGGTTACACTCAGCATGACCCTGCTGGAGCTGGTCAGGACGTCGATGGGCGGATATATGCCGCGCGCGGCCAGATCCCTTGAGAGCACGAAATGACCGTCCAGAATACTGCGCATGGCGTCCGAGATCGGCTCGTTGAAATCGTCCCCTTCCACCAGCACGGTGTAAAGGCCGGTGATGCTGCCGTTGCTGAAATTCCCGGTTCTCTCCAGCAGTTTGGGGAGGGCGGCAAAAACGGAAGGTGTGTAACCTTTGGTGGTGGGCGGCTCGCCGATGGCCAGTCCGACTTCACGCATGGCCATGGCAAAGCGGGTCGCGGAATCCATCATCATGAGCACTTTTTTACCCTGGGCCTGAAAATATTCGGCGATGGTGGTGGCGATATAAGCGCCGCGCATCCTCACCAACGGCGGCTGGTCCGAAGTGGCGACCACTACGACTGATTTTTTCAAGCCTTCTTCCTGAAGGTCTTTTTCAATGAACTCGCGCAGTTCCCTGCCGCGTTCGCCGATCAGGGCGATGACGTTTATGTCCGCCTCGGTGTAACGTGCAATCATGCCGAGCAGAGTGGATTTGCCTACGCCTGATCCGGCCATGATGCCGACCCGCTGCCCTTCGCCGCAGGTCAGAAGGCCGTTGATGGCGCGTATTCCCAGGTCGAGCGGCTTTCTGATGGGGGTCCGCTTCATCGGGTTTACCGGCACGGCGTAGATCGGATACTCTTCCTCTACGGCGATCGGTCCCTTGTCGTCGATCGGAGCGCCGAGGCCGTCAATTACACGACCGAGCAGGGCCGGGCCGACACCCAGAGAGGCTTTTTGTCTCAGTACGCCGATCAGACTGCCCAGACCCAAACCGCGCAGCTCGCCCAGCGGCATGAGCAGGGTCTTGTTGTCTCTGAAGCCGACCACTTCTGCCGGAATTGCCGGACCGCTCTGGGGGTGGATCTCGCACAGAGTGCCCACCGCAGCATCCGGGCAGTAGCCTTCTATAACCAGACCGACCACCTGGGTCACTTTCCCCTGAAAGCGGATCGGGCGGCTGCCCTCGACGGCCGCTATGTAGCGATCAAGATTAATTCTGGACATATGCGTACTTTTCCGGGCCGGAAATGATGGTACCCTTTGCCTCTCCGGCTGAAGGCAATGCAGTTGTAACCTCATGATCAGGGGCTTTTTCCTGTAAAAGCCTCCGGTATATCTCTGCCAGCTGGGTTTCAATGCGGGTATCCACCTGGCCGGTAGTGGTGTCTATCAAACAGCCGCCGGGTGAAACAGAATCGTCGGATTTAATGGTTATCTGACGTTTATCGTTTGTAGCACCCAGATAGAGGTTGCGGTTGGCGTTAACTGTCCGGAAATCTTCCGGGTTGAAATGAATCATGATTTCCTGATCAGTGATTTCCCGCAATGCTTCGGAAACAAAGCGAACCAGGATGTTTCTGTCCTGCGAAACTTCGTGCTGGATGATCTGTCTGGCTACCAGCGCCGAGAGGCGCAGCAGGTCATCTTCCGCCTCTGTCAGGATCTTCTCCCTCAGTCCGTCAACCTCGGCGATCGCTTCCGAGAGCGCACGACAGGTCGCGGCAAAAGCGGCCTCAGCCTGTTGTCGCCCTTCGATCCGCCCCCGCTCACTTGATTCGTTCAGCATCTGCTGCATGGCTTCTTCGTTGACGCTGAGCGCGGTGCTTTTGTCCGTAGCGCTGTTTTGCTGCACCGGACGATCTTGCTGCTGCTCGGCAATAAACGGCTCAAAGCCGTCTGAAGCTGTAGCTGCGCTCGATTTGTCAAGATTCTCCAGGGTCGCGAAAGAATAGGACGCCACGCGGCGCTCCTCCACCGTCACCCCTTTGATGATCCTAGACGAGAACATCGTCTCCCCCTCGACCGGCAATTACGATTTTTCCTTCTTCTTCAAGCTTTCCGGCAATTTTGACGATATCCGCCTGGGCTTTTTCCACATCCGAGAGCCGGACCGGCCCCATTATTTCGAGGTCTTCCTTGATCATTTCGGCGGCCCGGCTGGAAATATTGCGGAATATCTTGCTCTTGACCTCTTCCGAGCAGGTTTTCAGGGCCAGCGTCAGCGTATCGTTGCCGATCTCGCGCATGATGGACTGGATGCCGCGATCGTCCATGTTGAAGACATCTTCAAATGTAAACAGCTGTTTGCGGATTATCTCTGCAAGAGGAGGATCAAGCTCGTCCAGCCGCTCCATGATATCTTTTTCCCTGTCACGGTTTAAATGTCCGAACAGCTCGACAACTTTGTCCACTCCCCCTATTTTCTGACGCTCTCCGCCTGAGCCACCCAGTGAAATCAGCTCTTTCCGGATTACCTCATCAATTTCGGCCAGTATCTCCGGCGCAATCTGATCAACATCAGCCATTCTCAGCACAACTTCGGCCTGCATCTCTTCCGGCAGGAGCGGGATGACCTGACCTGACTGGCTGGGACGAAGCTTGGCCAGGATCACAGCCGCAGTCTGCGGGTGCTCCTGGGCCAGAAAGTTGGCAATGATTCTGGCGTCCATGCTGCCCAGATGCTCGACCATGTCGCTGCTGGAGAGGGTGTAGAGTTCCTTGATCAGAACATCGGCCTTCTGTGGTCCCAGGGCTTTTTCCAGAATGTTTTTGACAAACTCCTCTCCATGAGAATAAAAACCGGAATCCTGATTAGTCTCCTGGTGATAATCCTTAACTACTCCCTCGATGGTCGGACGGGAAACGTGCCCCAGCACTTTCATGCTCTGCCCGATGCGCTTGATCTCGTCGTCTTTAAGGTGGGAGAATACCTTGCCGGTGCATTCCGGTCCCAGGTAAAGAAGAAGTATTGCCGCCTTGTCCGCTCCGTTCATAAATAACCCCTGATTTCCCGTCTCTGATTTCACTATATATTTTGCCTTGGCAGCGCCACGTACTCAATTATGCCGCGTCATTCCTTCTGCCCCAGCCAGCTGCGCAGTATCTGGGCAGTCTGGTACGGATCCTGCCGGACTACATCGGCCAGTTCCATCTGGTTCATGCTCTTCATGCCGATCTGCGGCAGGGCAGCTCTTCCCATCCCGTCAAGCTGTGTTTGGCCGTCATTGATTCCGAACTGGCTGATGGTATCCCTGGAACCTTTCTGGGGTGTCAGCGTCTTGAGAAGCGGACGGAGTACCAGCATGATCAGGGCGATGAAACCGATGCCGAGCAAGCCGTTTTTACCCATCTCCATGACAATCGGTTTTTCCCACCATGGGGCGGCTTCGATGACTCCATCTTCAGCAACGTCCTGCAGCGGAACATTGACGACGGTCAGTTGATCACCGCGCTCAAGGTTGTATCCGACCGCGCTTTTTACCAGCGCTTCGATCTTTTGCAGCTCTTCCGGACTTCGGGGGATATAGCGAGGTTTTTCGGGTTTGCCACCTTTGGCTGCGGCTGCTGTCTCATATTTTCCGTCTACCAGAATGGCCACTGACAGCTTGGCCAGGGCTCCGACCGGTTCGATAGTCTTGGAAGTTGAGCGGCTGACTTCATAACTGACGGTTTCGTCACTGCGGGAGCCGCCGCCGGATGCCGTGGGAGATGTGCCGGCTTTGCCGCTGTTAGCCTGGGCTCCCGGGATGCTGGCAGAAACGATGCTGGTCCCGTCTTTCTGGATGCCGCGTTGCTCGCTCTTGACGGCTGTGGCTTCCGGGTCAAAGCGCTCCTCGGTTTTCTCTACCTGTTTGAAATCCAGGGTGGCGCTGACTCGCGCAGCCGATTTTCCAGAGCCGACCGCCTTGTCAAGCAGGCTCTGCAAGCGCTCTTCCATGTTTTTCTCATAGCTGCGCTGGGTTTCCATCATTGTGGCAGTCATCTTCCCGCGTGTGTCGGAAGGGCCGGTGCGGCTCATGACCTTGCCCCTGCTGTCCAGCACGGTTACATGATCCAGATCCAGCCCCTCTACCGACGATGAAACCAGATGCGAGATGCCCTGAACCTCACTCTCTCTCAGCTGTCTTCCGGATTTCATTCTAAGAACAACCGACGCGGTGGGGAGCTTCTCGGTGTCTTTGTAAATTGATTTTTCCGGTATGGCCAGGTGGACACGGGCATGCTCCACGCCTGATATCTGCATGATGGTGCGCGACAGTTCACCCTGCAGGGCACGCTGGAAGTTGAGCTTCTGAACGAATTCGGTCATCCCGAAATTCTTCCGGTCGAATATCTCAAACCCGACACCACCACCCTGCGGAAGTCCTTCAGAGGCCAGCGACAGCCGCAGATCGTAGACCTTGTCGGCCGGGACCAGAATCGCTCTTCCGTCCGATGCCAGCCGGTGAGGAACTTTCTGCTCTTTCAGTTTCTTTACGATCTCACCGGCATCGTCATTGCCGAGGTTGGCGTAGAGAGGTTTGTAATCGACCCTGTTGGCAAGCGTGATCAGAGCCCCGAAACCAAGCAGCGAGAGACCTATCACTATTCCCACGACCCATCTCCGGCCGGGAGGAAGTGCCATGAAGGGGGCGGTCAGTTTGTTTACTTGTTCAGTCATTGTAGCTCCATGTTAAACCTGGATTTCATGCCGACTGCGGCGTAGTTCAATCCTCAGGCGGATCAGACCTGCATCCTCATGATTTCCTGATAAGCGTCCATCGCCTTGTTACGCACCTGGGTGAGAAACTGGAAAGCTACGCCCGATTTTTCAACCGCCAGCATCACTTCGTGCAATCCTTTTGACTCGCCGGTAGAAAGTTTCTGGATCTCATGGTCAGCCTGCAACTGGAGATCGTTGACCTTGTTTACCAGCTCTCCCAGAAATTTGCCGGATCCCTCTGTGGCAGAAGGAGATTTGATGCCATTTGGAAATGCCTGGCCGATGCCGTAACCGCTCTGTAGTCCGTTGATGTTCATCACCGTCTCCTGTTATTCATCAGCAACTGAAGCTGTACGTCCTTATCTTCCAAGCTCCAGGGTTTTCAGAGCCATGCTCTTGGCCGCCTGGGCGGCTGTGACGTTGGCCTCATACGATCTGGTGGCGGTAATCATGTCTGTCATCTCTTCGATCACATTTATATTCGGATAGGCGACGTACCCCTGCGGATTGGCGTCGGGGTGGGTCGGGTCGTACTGCATTCTGGGCGGATTAGGGTCTTCGACGATTTTGGCAACGGTGACTTTTTCTATCTGACGCCCGGCCTGGTTGAGGGCATTACTGAACGCGTCGGCCGCCGGCGCTGCGGCAAATACGGCGTCCTTTCTCTTGTAAGGCCCACCTTCTGCGGATCTGGTGGAATTGGCGTTGGCCAGGTTGCTGGAGATTACATTCATCCTGGTGCGTTCGGCCGACATGGCTGAAGAGCTGACATTCATCGCGCTGAAAAAGTCCATTGATTACCCCCCCTTGATGGCGAGCTTCAGTCCTTCAAACTTTCTGGAAAGAAGCTGCACACTGGCGTTGTACATGATCTGGTTTTCCATCATCTTGCCCATTTCAGTCTCAAGCTCGACGCTGTTGCCATCCCGGCCGGGTGTTCCGGACGGCGTTTCAAGAACTGTTCCGTTGACCAGTTCCAGTGCAGTTGGTTCACCTCGCAGAGAGATACCGCTCGAACTGGTGAAGTTAGAGCTTCCACCGCCTTTGTCACGCAGGGCGCTCTTGAGTTCCTGCTCGAACGATAGCGTGGTGGGTGTATATCCGGGTGTCTCGATATTCGCCAGATTTGCAGATATACGGTTATGGTTCTGCGCCCGCAGATCAAGTGTCTTGCCGAGCAGGTTTATGGTTGTGCCAAAAAATACGTCCAGCGACATTTTTGAACCCTCCTTTGTCCGTTACCATATGCAAGCAATCCGCATGCCATGAGAAATATGCATTTAAATACAGTGTGTTATGGTTGTTGTCACAGATATGACATTTTTAGCGGAGGTGGTGAGTCGTGATTTTGACAGTGGTGAAAGAGGGGTTTTTCAGGGAGGCAGGATAAAACCTGGAAACGGCAGTTACTCTCACAGAGCTCACTGAGACACAGAGAAAAAACTGTATTTACAGACAAAAATGGGTTTCACCCAAAAGGTGATCTGTATTGAGAACCTTTTCGATTGAATTAGCGAGTTAATACTGATGGTTATAACTCTGTGATCTCTGTGCCTCTGTGAGAACCGATTTTAACAGGTTAAAAGCAAGTCAAGCTGTTTGTTAGTGACAGGAATTAATCAGTAGGAGTCAGCAATGTCCGGTTAAGTTATTGCAGTTGTCTTGAAAGTCCCCCCGCCCCTTGCGGGAGGGGGTTAGGGGGTGAGGGAGTTAGCAACATTTGACGTTAATGACAGCTTCACCCACCCCTCAATCCCTCCCGTCAAGGGAGGGGAGGCTAAATGCAAAATCCAAACCGGACAACACTTGAGTAAGAGTGACAGTAGCCCGGTTAATTCTCAACCTCGAACTCTTCCGAGGCTTTGAGGGGGATGGCGACGATGAAGCTGCTTCCGGCGCCTGGCGTGCTTTCTACCGAAATAATGCCGCCGTGGGCCTCTACGATCGCCTTGCTGATGGCAAGTCCGAGGCCGCTCCCCTTATATCCTGTCGCTCCGGCGGAGCGGTAATATTTGAAGAAGATCCGGGATAGATCTTCGGGGGGGATTCCTATGCCGGTGTCGCTCACTGAAACATGGACGCTCTCTTCCAGATTCCAGGATACGATCAAGACCTGCCCCTGAGAGGGGGTGAATTTGATGGCATTGCTGATCAGATTGCTGAACACTCGCGCAAGCTGTTTGCTGTCGGCCATAAGTTCTGGCGCTTCGGCCTTGTCGATAAATACCAGGTCCAGTCCCTGCTCCTGGGCCACACGTAAATTGTCCCGGCAGCAATCCTCAAGCAATCTGGAAATATTGCACGGCTGCCGGTTGAGTTTTTTCAGGCCAAGTTCCAGGCGGCAGCTGTCAAGAATTTCTTCTATCATGGAGTACAGGCTTGATCCGCTCTGTTCGACCTTTTCCAGAAGACCCTCGATCCGGCTGCCGATTTCTCCGTACATCCCCAGCCGGATTCCCTGGATGTAGCCCATTATGACTGTCAAGGGAGATTTGAGATCATGCGTCATCATAACCACGAATTCTTCCCACTGCCGTTTCTCCCGCCTCTCGTCGGTGATATCCCAGAGTTCTGTCAACTCGCCGATGGTTATGCCCTCAGCGGATTTGACCTCTTTGGATAACACGGCCACAACCCGCTTCCCGAATGCCATTGCCAGGGGGATGTCACTGCGCTGTTCGCTCAAGACCCGGTAAATGGGAGTCCGCAGAGGAAGCATGTCAACTCTCTTGCCGATGACATTCTCCTTTTTGGCCTGCAACAGGCTTAAGGCGTAGCGGTTGATGGATGTCAGAACCCCGTCATTGTTGACGAATATAACACCGCGGCCAATGCCGTCCATGATCAGATCGCCGACCTGGCCGGAGTTGAAATCGAAGCTGACCATCTGCGCCCCGGAATAACTGTCCAGTTGATTAGTACTCATCATGTCATTGACCCCATAACTATTCCGATATCAGCTCGGCCCTGTTTCTGCTCATCGGCATATCTGCAGTAAAGTTTAGCCGCATTGATTACGGATGCCTGGTACGCAGTAACACTTCAAATTCTTGTAGGGTGGGCAACTGTTTCATCGTTGCTCACGCAGAACAAGAGCAAAAAAGGTGGGCAAAGACATCTTGCCCACCCTACGATTACTGCATAATGGAAAAACCGGTGGGCAACGAACCATGCCCACCCAACGATTACTGATTTCTACTTGATGCAGACCCTGCGGACTTCCTTGAGGTCGGTCAACCCCTCGAAGCATTTCAGAATGCCATCCTGTTTCAGGGTGGTCATGCCATCCTCAATTGCCTGCTTTCTGATGAATTCAATTTCCGATTTTCGCTTGACCAGCGCCTTGATAGGATCAGTCCCTTCAAGCAGTTCATGAAGTCCGAGACGCCCCTTGTAGCCGGTGTCGCTGCATTTGGGACAGCCGACCGCCTTGTACAGCCTGATATCTGAACGATTGATTCCTTGTTTAGCGAACTCCTCTTCGCCATATTCAAATATTATTTCATCAAGTTCTTTTTGTTCCGGAATGTATTCCTGCCGACAACCGCACAACCGGCGCGCCAGACGCTGGGCCAGGATACAGAGGATGGCATCCGAAAAGCTGAAGGGATCAAGCTCCATATCCAGGAGCCTGGTAATGGTTTCCGGGGCCGAGTTGGTGTGCAGGGTGGAAAAAACCAGGTGACCGGTCAGGGAGCATTCAATGCCGATTGACGCGGTTTCCTCATCGCGCATCTCTCCAACCATTATGACATCAGGGTCAGCACGCAGGAAAGAGCGCAGGGCCGCCGCAAACGTAAAGCCGATTTTGGGATGCACCTGAACCTGGCGCAATCCGCGCTGCGTAATCTCGACCGGGTCTTCCGCAGTCCATATCTTGGTGTCAACCGTATTAATGACCGAAATGGCCGAATGCAGCGTTGTCGTTTTTCCTGAACCGGTCGGCCCCACCACAAGTATCAGTCCATATGGCTGATTAATGCAGGTATTAAGTACCCGGGCGTTGCGCTCGGTCAGCCCCAGCTTGTCATAGGGGATCGGCTCGCCGGATGCAAGAACGCGCATGACAACGTCTTCCAGTTGCCCTGCGGTCGGCACGGTCGCCACACGGAGTTCGACATTGAGCGGCCCGAATTTCTTGAAGTCGATCTTGCCGTCCTGAGGCTTGCGGCGCTCTGAAATATCCAGATTGCACATGATCTTGATGCGGGAGGGGATGGCGTATTTATATTTGTATGGAATCTTCTGATAAACCTTGCAGCGGCCGTCGATACGCATTCTGACCTGCACATCCTCCTTGCCGGGAAACGGCTCGATGTGGATGTCGGAAACCTTGTTATTAACGGCATCAATGATGATCTTGTTGACCAGCTGAACAATTACGCTGTCCTGCTCGGATACTTTCTGGGATTCGGTCTCGGTTTCCGGGTCGTCACTGGAATCAAGCTTGTTGAGGATATCATCGATGCTGCTGCTTGCGCCGCCTGAAGAACTGTAATTATAAAACAGGTTGATGTAGCTCAGGATGTCTTCTCTGAAAGCCCCGATATAGCTGATGCGCTTGTATTCAGGATAGACGAACTTGAGCATGTCCTGCCGCCCAAGGTCGGTAGGATCGTCAATTATGATGTGCAGAACCCCGTTCTCGATTTTGAAGGGGACCCACCACTCCTTGTTCAACCGTTCCGGTCGCACGCGTTTAAGCAGATCTTCCTCAAGAGCATGAGCAGTCGGATCATAGCCGATAAATTCGGTGCCGAAATAGAAGGAGAGGTTTTTGGCCATATCTTCCCGGCTTATGCCGAATTCACGCATCAGAACCGAATCCATCCCTATTTTAGGAACATCCGGATGGCCGGAAGCCTTCTCAAGAATCTTGTCGTCCAGCAGGTTTTTGTCCAGCAGGAAATTATAGCGGGTCTTGTGCCGGATTACCTTGGTAGTGACTGATAGTCGATAAATATTGTGAATTGCGATTGAAAGTGAGGTGGACAGCTCCATTGCATAACTGATGTCGGTGTCGTCGTAGGGAATGTCCCCTTTTTTATTGATAACCTGAATAACACCAATCAGGGTTTTCTGGAACTTCATCGGCACGCACAACACCTGCTTGGTAACAAAGCCGGTCTTTTTGTCCCAGGTATTGTCAAACTTGAGATTGCTGCCGATCATCTTCAGTTCGTGCGGGTCATATGCGTTCTTGATGTTGATGACGGTGCCGGTAATGGCGCAGTAGCCGGAAAGACTTGTATCGCTGATGGGGACCACTATCTGCTGGACTTCGGCGCCGCTTTTTACCTTTGAAATCAGCAGATTTCGCTTTGCATCGGCCAGGTAGATGGTTATGCGCTCAGCCATGAACAGCCCGGCAATGCTGTCCTTGATATGTATCAGGATGGTGTTGAGATTGTCGGCGGAATGGATTTCGTTGATCTTGTCCATTAAACGCTTGCGGTATTCCAGTTGCTGGCGTAATGCGTCCGATTCCTGTGCCATGGTGTCATCCCTGTCATTGGAATATGAATCTCGTGTAGATTAGCAGATTTACAGTATATCTCAAGCTATATTCTATTTGACACTTACTCTTTTGTTGCTAAAATACGGAATACACTACATCTGAAACAATTCGGGGAGGATGTTTTCATGAGACATTATATTATCATCACATTATTTTCGCTGATTCTGCCATGCCTGGCCCAGGCTGCCCAGGTTGGATCAATTACCGGTTTGAAGGGGACGGCTCAATTCAGAAGCGTAAATAACATCCCGTATTCCACCTTGAAAAAGGGTGACTTGATCAGTGAAGGCAACTGGATCAAGACCGGCGCTGATGGCTGGGTCGAGCTGACTCTGGGTGATAACAGCAAGTTTACCCTGGCCAACAATACCGAATTTGCGGTTACCAGCTTTCTTCTTACCAAGAATAAGCGCGAGGGCTCGTTTAATCTGGCTCAGGGCAAACTGAGGGCCTCGGTTGTCAAGCTGGCCGGGCGTCAAAGCGGCATGACGGTCAAGAGTGAAACCGCCGTGGCAGGTATCAAGGGCACCGAATTTCTAATGCTGACACAGGGACCGGCCAACGTGTTTTTCGGCAATGAGGGAACAGTTTCAGTCTCCGGTGACGGCAAGGGTCGGCAGCAGCCGCTGACAGCCAGCACCATGACCCAGAATACCAGGGGAATCACACCGCTGGATCCCCTTAAAATCGAGTCCGGATCTCCTGTCGCGGAAGCCAGGGATCTCTTCAGCAAGATTACTGCCGCCATTCCTCCGGCGGAGTGGACAGATTCCGGCAGGATTTCGGATATCATCGCCCGCTGGAATATCAATCATGGCCACTACCTGGCCGATTCCGGCAAGTACAACGACGCCCTGCACGTCTTCCAGATTGCGCTTGATCTGACTAAAATACCGGAAATACGGGCTGACTCTCTCATGGAGCGGGGGGCGGTATACGGTCGTTTTTTAAGGAATCCGGAGTTGGCGCTGGCTGAATACCTGCTGGTGATAGAGGAGTATCCCCGCTTGCCGCAGGCCGAGACTGCACTTTTCAGCGCCGCCCAGACCCTGGTGGAGCTTGGTTTCAATGAACAGGCCAAAGTTCGTTTCAATCAGTATCTGCGGGACTATCCGACCGGCAAGCACAGAGGTAATGTCGAAACTCTGCTTCGAGATCTTGTCAAATAATGATTAACTCAGGGGGGCGCAGCGTCCCCCCTTTTTTTTGCATGTGCATGCCAGGGGGATAACCCATGAACAAAAGATTAGTGTTTGCCCTGTTTGGCGTTTTAGCCGCCATCAGTACATTTCTACTCTATAAACAAGCCTTTCCCTCTCTGCAGCAGCTGGATTTCCGTATGAAGGACGCTCGTTTCCGCATTCGCGGCCCGGTCAAGCCGGACATGGATATTGTCGTGGTTGCCATTGATCACAAAAGCATAAAAGAAATTGGCCGCTGGCCATGGTCACGGGAAGTGACAGCAAAGCTGATCGAGAATCTGGCGGTTCACTATGGAACAAAAGTCACTGCGCTTGATATCGTGTTTTCCGAACCGCAGAATCCGGTCGCAGACAAGGCGCTGGCTGCTGCCATAAAAATGTCCGGCAATGTTGTCATGGGCTACTTCTTTCGGGAAGAACAGGCCGATATGCAGGCCGCATCCCAGGCCCAGCTGGAAAGCGCCAGGCTGAAGCTGGTCAAGGTCGCAGACGGTGTTCAGAATATTCCAATTCCTGAATTTCCCAGCCTTGATCTCAACACCCCGCAACTGGGTGAAGGAGCTCTGGATTTCGGATTTTTTAACGCCCGTCCCGACGGCGACGGCCTGTACCGCCGCTCGATTCTGCTGCTGCTCTATAACGGCGACATATATCCCTCGCTTTCTCTGAAAGCTCTGCAGCACTACCTCGGATCAGACATCATGCTGGACGTAAAACGCTGGGGTGTCGACAGCATGCAGATCGGAGCAATGCGGATTCCGTCTCGTGAAGACGGCACCATGACACTGAATTTCTACGGTCCAACCGGCTCATTTTATTCAGTTTCCGCCGCCGATGTCATTGCAAAGCGTCTTCCGGAAGATTCGCTAAAGGGCAAAATCGCTTTTGTAGGCGCCACTGAAGTCGGTATTTACGATCTCAGGCCAACGCCGTTTGACACGACCCTGCCAGGTATTGAAATCCACGCCACCATGGCTGCCAACGCGCTTGAAAAGCGTTTTCTGCTTTATGACAGTGTGACCCAGATGATGGAGATTGGCTGCATATTTGTGCTGCCGATCCTGCTGGGCATTTTTCTGGCTTTTGCCCCTGGCACCTTTGCCGGACTTGCGATCATGGTTGTTTTTACAACTGCATTCGGCTATCTCAACTATTTCATGTTTGCCACCGCTTTGCGGGATATGACCCTGATCTATCCCTTTGCCGGCATTGCCATGACGTATCTGGGTGGCGAGGCCTGGCGCAATCTGGTGGTGGAGCGGAGGGGGCGCCATCTTAAAAAGGCTTTTTCCAGCTACGTTTCACCCGATCTGGTCAAGCAGATCGAAAAAGATCCGGACAAACTGGTGTTGGGAGGGGAGCAGCGCGAGCTGTCGATTCTGTTCTCGGACATTCGCGGTTTTACCACCGTTTCGGAAAGCCTTACTCCTCCGGAGCTTGTCCAGCTGCTGAACGAATACCTGAGCCCAATGACCAGGATTGTGCTGGACGAACGCGGCACGCTGGACAAATTTATCGGTGATGCCGTCATGGCGCTTTTCAACGCACCTCTGGATGTGCCTGATCATGCCACCAGAGCCTGCTCGGCAGCTGTCAGGATGCTCGATGAACTGAAAGAGCTGAATGATGATTTTGCGTCGCGGGGTATGAACATGCTGGACATCGGCGTCGGTATCAATACCGGTCCTGCCGTAGTCGGCAATATGGGTGCTGACATACGCTTCGACTACACAGCCATAGGTGATTCAGTCAACCTGGCTTCCCGTCTGGAAGGGCTAAACAAATACTACGGTTCTCATATTCTGGTCAGTGAAGATACCAGGCGGCAGGTTGGGGACAACCGTTTCACCTTTCGTGAGGTTGACCGGGTCAAGGTAAAAGGCAAACTGCAGCCGGTTGTAATGTACGAGCTGATGATATCAAATGCCGGTATTCTGCCGCGTTTCGAGTCCGCTCTTGATAGGTACCGTTCCAGGGATTTCGGCGCTGCCAGGTCGATTTTTGATGAGTTGGCCTCTACGCATAACGACGGCCCATCCCGCCTTTATTCTGCTCGCTGTGCCGAATATCTGGCAGCGCCTCCGCCTGAGGATTGGGATGGAGTCTACATTGCCAAGAGCAAGTAGCAAGAAAGTGGAGATCCTGCTGAACCATGCCTGAACTGCCCGAAGTCGAGAGTGTGTTGCGTTACCTGCGTGATGGAAAACCGACCCTGATCGGGCGTTCTGTGCGTGCTGTAAATATCGTGTGGAGCGGTTCAATATCAGCAGGTTATGGTGATATACTCAAAGCAGGACTTTATGGAGCAAAATTCGCTGCAATCAGACGACATGGCAAGTACCTCATATTCTCTCTCGATCAGCCCGGCGAACCCGGCAAGTCATTATATCTGATTGTTCATCTGCGTATGACCGGCAGGTTGTATCTGGTGTCGCATGATAACGCAGTTGAGCGGCACACCCGCCTGTCCCTGATGCTTGACGAAGGTCTGGCGCTTCGATTTGACGATCCGCGTAAGTTCGGCAGAATCTGGTTGGTTCAGAACCCTGGCGAGGTGATATGCGGACTTGGACCGGATGCCCTTACAGTTGCATATGAATATTTCGCTGGCGCTTTTTCAGAACGCCGCCGTCAGATCAAGCCGCTTCTTCTGGACCAGTCATTTGTGGCCGGTATCGGCAACATTTATGCTGATGAAAGCCTTTTCCGCGCCGGCATACATCCGCAGACATCCACTGAATCTCTTCAGGAAGTGGATGTGGAGCGACTGTACCGCTCGATCAGAGACGTGCTTTCCGAGGCGGTTGATGCTCAGGGCGCAAATATAGACGGGGTGTTCAAGGAGGGTGGATTTATCGTCACCGTTTACGGCCGGACGGGCCGGGCCTGTCCGTTGTGTGGAACTGCCATAGCCAAAATCAGGGTAGGGCAGCGCGGCACGCATTTTTGTCCATCATGTCAGCATTTGCAAATTGCCGGTAAATTGAACTCGTGACATTGCCTTTGCTGTTTTTATATGTTGACATCCGTCGATCTATTTGCTAAAAAGTCCACTCTTAACGTGGGGCTGTAGCTCAGCTGGGAGAGCGCTTGACTGGCAGTCAAGAGGTCGACAGTTCGATCCTGTTCAGCTCCACCAAAAAATTCAGGGACTTGGCCG
>JACRCG010000299.1 GCA_016219145.1 Deltaproteobacteria bacterium
ACTGTAGTTTATGATGCCAACCTGACCCATCGCCTTATGGTAGGTATCCGCACCACTCCTTCGGTTGCCCTGCAGCAGAACGGCACCAACCTGAGCAACTTCTACAACGAGAAATACTTCATCAAGGATTTCGTCCCGGCTACCCCGGCTGTTACACCGACGGTGCAACGCGACATGACCACCACCGACGCCTGTAACGAGTGCCACGGCAAAATCGGCGTGACCACTCCCCACGGCGGCCGCGGCGATGTCAAGTACTGCATGATGTGCCACACCGCTCAGCGTGCTAACGGCCGTACACCTTCAACTTCAACCAATGGCGTGTTCACCGGCACGACCTACGTTGCCGACGGCGAAGTGTCGGGCGACTTCGTCACCATGATCCACAAGATCCACATGGGCAGCAGGTTGACCAAGACCGGTTACGATTATGCCGGCGTCAAGTTCAATGACATCGTCTATCCCAAGGCCATCACCAACTGTCGCCAGTGCCACAAGGGCGACACCGCCGGCGAACTGGCCCTGGCTCCGCAGGCCAATAACTGGAAAGAGAAGCCGAGCCGCAAGTCGTGCGGTTCCTGCCACGACAACATCAACTTCGCAACCGGCGCCAATGCCAAGGTCGGCGGCGCTGCCCACCCGGTACAGGCCAACGACCAGTTCTGCGCCAGCTGCCACGGCACAGGCGGACCGTATCCGGTGGAAACGTTCCACATGACCGAAAACGCAACGCCTAACAACCCGCTGACACCGGCAGGTCTGGTCAACTTCTATTATGACGTCAATTCTGTAACCGTAGCCGATGATGGCACTACCAGCGTTGCGACTATTAAGTTCAGAATTCAGCAGAACACCGGTTCTCTGGCCGCAGCCAAATCCAATGTTGTATTCACAGGTGCAGGATCTTCCGCCAGCACGCCACCTGCTGACGCAGTTTTGAGCGGTTTCTCCGGAAGCCCGTCCTTCCTGCTGGCTTACTACAAGGACACAGCTAACCAGCCGGCCACCAAGTTTGGCGCTGACTACAACAACCTGGGCGTGAAAGCGGCCCAGCCAATCACTGTCTCAATTGCGACACTGTTGAACGGCTCCAAAGGAACACTTACCGGTCCTGATGGTAGCGGGTACTACACCGCGGTGCTTTCCGGCGCGGCCAATAACTTCCCGGTCGGCGCTAAGCTGCGTGCGGTGGGCCTGCAAGGGTACTTCACGCAGATTTCACCTGCTGCAGCCCGTCACGCACTTTCATCCGTAAAATCAGTGGCCGGTGAAGAACGTCGCGATGTCGTAGACTCGGCCAAGTGCGGCAACTGCCATGAGTGGTTCGAAGCGCATGGCGGCAATCGCGTAGTCGGCAAGGATACGGTCGGTCAGTCCATCTGTACCCTTTGCCACGTGCCGAACCTGAGCACCAGCGGCCGCGGCGCCCAGGCCTCGCTGATCGATTTCATCATTCAGCAGCCTGTTACCACCTCTTTGGCAGCCGTAACAAACTTCCTGACCGGTAATCCGTTCAGCGGCACCGTCAGCCAGGGCGCCAAGGATGCAATGACCGCTCTGGTTGCTGCTCTCGGTAACGACCCGACCACCTATCCGGAAGCTTCCAACAACTTCAAGGATATGATTCACGGTATCCACTCCGGCAGCGATCCGCTGGTTGTCGGCACTCCGCTGATGTTTGTCCGCGACAGGGGCACCAGCGGCGAATATGATTACAACTTCAGTCAGGTCAAGTTCCCTGGAGTTCTGAAAAACTGTGCAGCTTGCCATGCCGGCACCACCTACACTACAATTCCTGATAAAGCACAGGTAAGTACACACGTAACAACAAGTGGTGTTCCGCTTACCCTGCAGACCGCAGTGGGTGTCGGCAACAACGTTACGCAGGTTGATCTTGACCGCAAGAGCCTGCCTAATGCCCAGGACCTGGTCAGCACACCTTTCACGGCCACCTGCAATGCCTGCCATAACAGGCCGAACGCAATTGCACACTTCAAGACCATGGGCGGCCAGATCATGGTGCCGCGCAGCACAGCTAATCCGGCCGGTGAAGCATGCGCAACCTGCCACGGCACTTCCGGGCCAAATGCGATCTGGAATGCTCACCGCTTCACAGTACAGGGTGAATAATCCAGAGTTTAGCTGATGTTTTAGCCGTACCTGCCGGGGCACTGTTCAGCGTGCCCCGGCGATTTGAAGTCCACAGCCCCATGGCGGTTTCGCCATGGGGCTGTTTTTATCATTAAAACGGCTGTTATCACACAAAGCTCACAAAGTTCACCAAGAAAATCAGGAGATTATCAAAGCGAAGAATATAACCCTATGGGTGAGTGCTTAAACCCACATAAGCCTCGGATTTCTTTGTGTTCTTTGTGCCTTTGTGAGAGGCAACTGCTTTTTTCAGGTTTATTCACGGCGATTGAAAGTAACGAAGCGCACAGAGGCTGATTGCGCAGAAACTTTTAAAATAGGACCTTACGCTTTCGATGCCCTTATACTATGCTTCGACTAAACATAGTATAAGAGCGGGTGAGACCAAAACAACTTGCAATAATCAGCAACATGGTTATACTCACCTTCCTAAATACTGAGTATAACATCTGTGGGGAGGCGTAAATGGAACGAATTGGCGGTGAGACAGTAACGCTCTATGCCGATCTCCGGGAGCGGCTGGAGGTGTTCGAAACGATGAGAAGCATTGCGAGTCTCTCCGGCGAATTTACAACCAAGACAGTCAAAGGATGCGTCTACCATTATTTTCAGACAACACTTTCCAGTGGTCGCACACAGATTTACATCGGACGTGACAGTGAGGAAATTCGAAGCTTGATCGAGGCAAGGAGAAACGGTGCAAATGATGCCGATATTGATGAAAAAATGTTTCAGCGTCTGGGCTCACAGGTCATTGCAGGCGGGGTCACGCCTCTCATGCCTGACATGGCCAGGATAGTCAGGCGAATGTCGGATGGCAGCGTTTTCAGGCTGGGAGGTGTCGTCGTCGGGACTGTTGCGTATCAGATCCTCGGGGCGCATTTGGGTGTAATCTGGGATGGCGGATCCCGTATGACGCAGGACGTGGATTTGGCCAGTGACACCAGAATAGCAATAGCGGTGCCTGACTTGCAGGCTGACGTTCCCGGAATCATAGAGTCTTTGCAAATGGGCTTTTTCCCGGTGCCGAGACTCTCGCACAAAGAACCGTCAACATCTTATGCAATCAGAGGGAAAACACTGCGAATCGATCTGCTAACGCCTTCCAGGAGAGGCGTGACGGCGCCGGTCTTTATCCGGCGGCTGAACGCGGCTGCTACCCCTCTGAAATACCTTGATTACCTGATCGAGGAACCAATCAGCGCGGTTATGATTTCTGGAACGCCGTGCCTCGTCAAAGTGCCGCAGCCGGCGCGCTATGCTTTGCATAAACTGATTATCTCTCAAGAACGATTTGCGACTGCGGCGGATAAAAAAAGAAAAGATGTTCTCCAGGCTGCCAGCATGCTCGAATTGTTGCGCGAGGACCGCCCCGGTGATATTGAGCTTGCCAGGGAGGCAATAATTAAGCGCGGCACGTCATGGGTAAAAAAACTGGAGTCGGCCTGTAAAGAGTCACGGATCACTTTGTAGCCGTCAGTAAGATAATCTCAGGGAAGTTAACGATGAAAAAAATCATCCTCTACATATTTCTGGCAATAGCTACATACCTGCTCTATGTCGGCATATCTCTGGCTCTGACACCGCCGGTCAGTGATCTGGCTGATAAGAAATTCAGCACCACCATCCAGGTCAGGGATTGGCAGGGAAAGTTCCAGCCTTTTGTGGTTGGCCCTAAAAACCGCACCTGGACGCCGTTCGGCCGAATTCCGGCCGAGATGAAATGGGCCGTGATCCTGGCTGAGGACGCCAATTTCTATAAACACGAAGGTTTTGATGTCAAAGCCATCAAGAACGCCATCAAGTACGATCTTGAGAAGAAAAGCCTCAAGCGCGGCGCATCGACAATCACCCAGCAGACCGCCAAGAACCTGTTTCTCTCGCGCGAAAAAACGGTAACCCGCAAGCTGAAGGAGATATATCTGGCCTGGCGCATGGAGCAGGAGCTGACCAAGGGGCGCATCATCGAATTATATCTGAATGTGGTCGAGTTAGGCCCGATGGTCTACGGCATCGGACATGGCGCACAATATTATTTCGGCAAATCGGCATCAAATCTGACTCCGCGTGAATCAGCCTTTCTGGCCGCCATGCTGCCCGGTCCGCGGGTGGCCTACAACCCCTACAAGAATCTCGGCAAGGTGCTGAAGCGCTCTGATATGATCCTGGGACTGCTGCACAAGAACGGGGTGCTGGGCGAGGCCGAATACCAGGCTGCTCTGGCAGAGTCGCCAAACATTACCGGAATGCAGCGCAAGGTGGATCAGAACATCAGCGCGCCGCCGGTTTTCAGCGCGTCATCATCTTCCGGAAAAGTTGTAACCGAAAAGCTTCAGGACATTGAACATTCAGCACAGCCTTCACCAACCGGCACCGTCACGCCAAATCCACACGAAAGTCAGAACGATAAAAAATGACTACCAGAACCGACCTTAAAAATTTCACGCTGCCCGCCCTCGAACAATTTCTCCAGGGACAGGGGAAAGAGCGCTTCCGCGCCTTGCAGGTGTTCAAATGGATCTACCAGCAGGATGCTCATGGTTTTGAGGAGATGACCAACATTTCCAAAGCGCTGCGGTCCGAGCTGGCTGAAACAGCCTTTATCAGCAATCTGGAGCCGGAGGCGATCGAGGAGGGGAGCGACGGCACCCGCAAATATCTCTTCAATCTGGGGGATGGAAACGCTGTCGAATCGGTCTTGATCCCGATCGAGGGGCGCAACACGCTCTGCATCTCGTCCCAGGTTGGCTGCGCCATGGCGTGCGAGTTCTGCCTGACCGGCACATTCAAGCTGACCCGCAATCTGACTACGGCAGAAATAGTCAACCAGATCATGGCGGTCAAGCGGGATCTGGTGCGAAATCCACCCCCCCTCACCCGGCCTTCGGCCACCCTCTCCCAAGAGGAGCGGGTAAAGGCTCCCCTTCTACCTGAGGGAGAAGGATGGGATGAGGGGGATATGGATGAGC
>JACRCG010000300.1 GCA_016219145.1 Deltaproteobacteria bacterium
CCAGAACTATCTACTCTTTACACCACCTAGGATTTTCTCTAGGGATTGTTGACACTAAGCAGCGAGGCGAGCCTCAAAAGCGTAGTTGTCTGCTGTTGCATTTGTTAAGTTGGCAATTAATAATTCGCAGATTTTTTAACGCGGGCCATCTGCGTCCCTCGGCTCGCTTCCAATTCCTTTAATCCCCTGTCGAAACCTTTACGCCCCCTTTGAAATCTGTTCCATGTTCAAGGTTCAATGTTCAAAACCTTGAACAGCCTCCAACCCCGAACAGCCCCTAACCCCGAACAGCCCCTAACCTTGAACCGCTCCTAACCTTGAACCGCTCCTATTCTCTGTTCCTGGCCTTCAGCGCCTGCGATACCTCGCGCTGACTGTCCCTGGCCTTCATGTCCTCACGTTTGTCATACAGTTTCTTCCCTTTGGCCAGACCGATCTCGACCTTGACCAGACCGTCCTTGAAATAGAGCCTGAGCGGAATTACCGAAAGACCTTTTTCCCTGATCCTGCCGTACAGACGGTCTATTTCCCGGCGATGCAGCAGCAGCTTGCGGTTGCGGTCCGGCTGATGATTCTGGCGATTGCCGAATTCGTACTGTGAAATATTCAGATTGTGCAGGTAGGCCTCACCTTCTCGCACCAGCATGAACGAATCACTCAGGCTGGCCTTGCCGGCCCGCAGGGACTTGACCTCCGTCCCTTGCAGAACCAGACCCGCCTCAAGCTTCTCCTCGATAAAATAATCGTGATACGCCTTTTTATTGCTGCAAATCAATTTCTCACCCATGCGCTGCATAGTAACAGAGATTAGTCGAAAAGGGAATGCTCATACTTGCATTACGCCTTGGAGACCTATATAGTTCCCCGGATCAGGACAATCTCTGTTTCGAAGGATGGATACCATGTCCACATCTGAAACAACCCCCTCCGACATCGCAAACCCCACCGTAGCCGACCTGCAGCGATCTTTTTTGCGCCACCTGCAATATACACTTGCCAGAGACAAATACTCAGCCACCAGATCCGATCTTTATCAGGCGCTGGCCTATGCCGTTCGGGACGAACTGGTTGACCGCTGGCTGGATACCCAGCAGTCGTACTATGACAACGACGCCAAGCGGGTCTACTATATCTCCATGGAATTTCTGATGGGGCGCGCACTCGGCAACAGCCTGATCAACATGGGGATCATGACTGATTGGCAGACAGCTCTTAAAGAGCTGGAGATCGATATTGAGGATCTGCTGACTGAAGAGTGGGATGCAGGCCTGGGCAACGGCGGCCTGGGGCGTCTGGCGGCCTGTTTTCTTGATTCGATGGCGACCATGAACCTGCCGGCCTATGGTTATGGCATCCGTTATGAATTCGGCATGTTTTATCAGAAAATTGTCGACGGCAATCAGTTTGAAGCGCCCGATAACTGGCTGCGCTACGGAAACCCCTGGGAATTTGACCGTCAGAAGCATCTGCACAAGATCAGATTCAACGGACGGGTGATCGGATACCGTGATGAAAACGATGAAACGCGTTATTCCTGGGTGGATACCAATGACGTCATGGCGCTGGCCTACGATGTCCCGGTGCCGGGCTACTGCAACGACACCGTCAACACCCTGAGGCTCTGGAGCGCCAAATCGACGCGTGACTTCGCACTGGACTTTTTCAATCAGGGCAACTATATCGGCGCAGTCGAATCCAAGATGCGCACAGAAAACATCTCCAAAGTGCTCTATCCGGCTGATCATGTCGCCGAAGGGAAAGAGCTGAGACTGCGCCAGGAATATTTCCTGTCGTCGGCCACAGTGCAGGACATCTTTTACCGCTTTGACAAGAAGCATGATGATGTCAACCAGCTGCCGGACAAGGTGGCCATCCAGCTTAATGATACCCACCCTGCCCTGGCAATTCCGGAACTGCTGCGGATTCTGCTGGATGAAAAGCGTCTGGGCTGGGATGCCGCCTGGAATATCGCTCTCAATACCTTTGCCTATACCAATCATACGGTCATGTCTGAAGCACTGGAAAAATGGCCGGTGCGGATCATGGAAGAGATTCTGCCGCGCCATCTGCAGATTATCTACCACATCAACGGACTCTTCATGGGTCAGGTAGCTGCCGCTTTTCCGGGTGACCACGACCGCTTGCGGCGCATGTCCATCATCGGCGAGGAAGGCGAGAAACACGTCCGCATGGCCAATCTGGCCATCGTCGGCAGCCACTCGGTCAACGGCGTTTCGGCCCTGCACAGCGAAATACTAAAAGACGACCTCTTCCATGATTTTTATGAGCTCTGGCCGGAACGCTTCAACAACAAGACCAACGGAATCACCCAGCGCCGCTGGCTGAAATATGCCAATCACCGCCTGTCGGACCTGATCACATCAAGAATCGGAGATGGCTGGGTCACGGATCTGTATCAACTGAAAAAACTGATTCCGCTGGCGGATGATCCCGAGTTCCAACGGCAGTGGATCGAAGTCAAACGCGCCAACAAGTGTGTCATGGCGAATTATATCCACAGAAAAAACGGGGTCGTGGTTTCACCCGATTCACTGTTCGACTGCCAGACCAAGCGTATCCACGAATACAAGCGCCAGCTGCTGAACGTACTGCATGTCATCACCCGCTACAACCGCCTGAAAGCTGATCCCGGATCAAACGCGGCCCCACGCACGGTCATCTTCAGCGGCAAGGCGGCCCCATCATATTTCATGGCCAAACTTATCATCAAACTGATCAGTTCAGTCTCTGCGGTCATCAACAGCGACCCTTCCGTCAACAACCGGCTCAAGGTGGTATTTCTGGCCAACTACAACGTCTGGCTGGCCGAGATGATCTTTCCGGCCGCCGACCTTTCGGAGCAGATTTCAACAGCCGGCACCGAAGCATCCGGCACCGGCAACATGAAGTACTCCCTGAACGGAGCGCTGACGATCGGCACTCTGGATGGCGCCAATATCGAGATCATGGAGGAGGTCGGGCGCGACAACATCTTCATCTTCGGCCTGACCGCCGGGCAGGTTACCGACCTCAAAAACTCCGGCTACAAGCCTCATGACTACTACTACCGCAACCAGGAGTTGAAACAGGTCATCGACATGATCTCCAACGGCAGTTTCTCGCCCGGTAATCCCGGACTGTTCAAGCCGATTGTGGATACATTGTTGGGACTCGACCATTACCTCCTGCTGGCCGATTATGCCTCTTATATGGCAGCTCAGGATGATGTGGACCGGCTCTACCTGCAACCCTCCGACTGGGCTCGCACCTCGATTCTGAACACCGCCGGCATGGGCAAGTTCTCCAGTGACCGGACAATTTCAGAGTATGCCGATGAAATCTGGGGCATCAAGCCCGAAAAGATCACACCTCACAGCCGGCGTGATCTGCTCTGAAACGGGAAACCATCGACATGCCCGGACTTTGGGACACACAGGGCGGCACGGACGGCAGACCGCCGGACTCTGCTCCGCTGGCCGAGAGGATGCGCCCATGCTGTGTCGCAGAGTTCACCGGTCAGGAACATCTGCTGGGCGAAGGACGCATACTGCGGCACATGATCGAGAACGACAGCCTGTCGTCCCTGATTTTCTGGGGGCCGCCCGGCTGCGGCAAGACCACCCTGGCCCACGTGATCGCATCAGAAACAAAATCCCGCTTCATCTTCTTCTCCGCCATCCTGTCCGGCATCAAGGAGATTCGCGAGATATTTAAAGAGGCCGAAAACTACGCCGCCCGGAACGTCAAAACCATCCTCTTCATCGATGAAATCCATCGTTTCAACAAATCCCAGCAGGACGCCTTTCTTCCATACGTGGAGAAAGGGGTGGTCACCATCATCGGAGCCACCACCGAAAACCCTTCCTTCGAAGTGATCGCACCGCTGTTGTCGCGCTGCCGGGTACTGACGCTCCAGCAGCTGGACGCACCGACTGTCAAAGTCATCATGGAGCGGGCGCTGGCCGACAGCGAGCGGGGTCTGGGCAAACTTGAAATCACGGTTGACGCCGAGGCGCTCGATTTTCTGGCCGCTCAGGCCGGTGGCGACGCCCGCATCGCACTGAACACTCTGGAGGTGGCCGCCAGGCTGTCCATGGACGGCACTGTTACTCTTGAAACCGTTCAGGAGGCGCTGCAAAAGAAAGCGCTGCTGTACGACAAGGGGGGCGAAGAGCATTACAACGTCATCTCGGCTTTCATAAAATCGCTGCGCGGCAGCGACCCGGACGCGGCCCTGTACTGGCTGGCTCGCATGCTGGAGGCCGGCGAAGACCCGCTCTTCATCCTGCGCCGCATGATCATTCTGGCCTCGGAAGATATCGGCAATGCCGACCCGCGCGCCCTGCAGGTTGCGGTTTCGGCCCTGCAGGCTTTTCAGATGGTCGGTATGCCGGAGGGGCGGATCATCCTCGGGCAGGCGGTCACTTATCTGGCCACCGCCCCCAAATCAAACGCTTCCTATGTCGGCATAGACGCCGCCCTGGCCGAGGTAAGAAAAAGCGGCGCGCTGCCGGTGCCGCTGCATATCCGCAACGCTCCGACCAGACTGATGAAGGAGCTGGGTTACGGCACGGGCTACCAGTATGCCCACGACTATGAAGGGGGTTACTCGGGGCAGACCTGCCTGCCAGATCAGCTGGAGAGGCGCAAGTTTTACGAACCCAGGGGTCATGGCTATGAGAAAAGCATTCTTGAGCGAATGGAGTGGCTGAAGAGGGGGAGGAAAGATACATGAAATATCGATTGTGGCTGATGGCCTGCTTTATACTTCTGAACATGCCCTGCCCGGCTTTTGCCGGCGCTCCGCCCACCACCCCTTTCATACGGATCAACACCGAGATGCATTCGGCCAAGATAATGGATATTGCCTCTTATGCAGCCGGTAAAATCCTGGCGACAGCTTCGTTCGACAAGACCGTCAAAATCTGGGAGGCCGATTCCGGCAGACTGATCCGCACCATCAGGCCGCCGACCGGAACGGATGTAGAGGGGGCGCTGATCGCCGTGGCGCTTTCCCCGGACGGCAAGAGCGTTGCAACCGGTGGGTTTACCGGTCACAGCTGGAACAAAAGCTACAATATTTATCTGTTTGACCGGCAGAGCGGTGAAATGCTGAAAAACATCAGCGGACTGCCGCAACCGGTTTCAAAGCTGCTCTTTTCACCGGACGGCACGAAGCTGGCGATTGCCTTTAATAACGGCAGCGGCGTCCATGTTTTTGAAACATCCGGCTATCGGCAAATCTGGAAAAGCGAGCGCATCAAGGGGAATTGCCTCGGAATGGATTATGACAATCGCGGCAACCTGGCCCTGACATCTGATATGGGTATTCTCAGGATGTATCGGCCCGACGGTACTCTTGTCTATGAGCAAAGCAGCGAGGATAACAAAAAAATCTACTCCATTTCATTCTCTCCGGATGCCTCACTGCTGGCGCTGGGTTATGACGGCCACAAGCCGGTTGAAGTCCGCAACGCCGCTGACGGTTCCAGGGCTTTTGATCTACTGCAGCCGCCGGGTGGCTTTTCTTCCGTCGTCTGGTCAGCCGACGGCAACCATATCCTGGCCGCCGGCAATAAACAGAACAGCGACTCCAATAAAATCCTGTGCAAATGGTCCGTTCGCTCAAAAAGCCTTGAGGATCAGATAATTCTCCCGACCAAGGACCTGATCAGGCAGCTGGTCGCACTGCGAGACGGTTCGCTGGCCTTTGTTGCGAGACAAAATGGATTTGGCGTCATCTCGGATGACAAAGCAGGTCAGCAGGTTGAGATGTCCGGCAAAAGGGGTGGTAAAAAGAAAAAACAGTTCAGCGAGCTGACCTTGAAAAGCGGCCTGGCGTTTTATCATCCGATTGCCACTGCAGACTTTCAGAAAAACCATGATTCCTTCAAAATCTCAGCCGATGCAAGTTCCGTCATGTTCAGCTATGAACGTTACGGTCAGGCCAAGGCGCTGTTTGACCTCAAGTTACGGCGGCTTGTCACCAAAGAGGTTTCAGATACCGGCCTGATAGCGCCCCGCTTCACCGCCAACGGAATCGATATTCAGAATTGGGAGAGCAAGGGCAAGTCTTCAAAACCAAAGTTGAACAGAAGGGAACTGAAGGGCTTCTGGAGCCGGGAAGACACCTGGAGTCTGGCAATCCGCCATGATGATGCCGGCTTTATCCTGGGCAGCACTCACAACATCCGCTCATATAACAAAACCGGTGCCTTGCTGTGGCAGAAGAGAATCCCGGAACTGGTCTGGGATCTGAACATCTCATCAGACAACCGCATTATCGCGGCTTCAATGGATGACGGCACGATCCGCTGGTACCGGCTTGATGACGGCCGGGAGCTGTACGCCCTGTATCTGCACCCCGACCGGAAACGCTGGATAATCTGGACTCCCGACGGATATTTCGACCATGGCCGCGATTCGGAGAGCCTGATCGGATTTCTGGTGAACCGCGGCGCTGACAAAGCCCCCACCCTGATCGGCATTGACCGGATGTACGACATCTTCTACCGGCCGGACATCATCGACCGGGCCATTGCCGGAGAAGACATCTCGGCCTACCTGTCCCGCCTGACTGCACAGAGCGGAACGTCCCTGACAACAAAAGCAGAGCCAGCAGCCGCAGAAGAAAAACAGATCCGCAAAAAACCGGAAACAGTGCAGCCGGCAAAGGAGCAGGCCGAGCAGGAGCAGATCCGGCAGGATGAGATAAAACCGGTAAAGACAGCTCCCGCAAGCGAAGCCGCAGCGGTTGCAAATGGGGATCAACTCCCTGCCTATGCGCCGGATGCAAACGGGGATCAGATCGATGTTGTTCAGAATCCCTCTCTGGCAGGCCTGCTGAACTCCGCGACCCTGCCGCCGAAAGTCCGTTTTCTGTCAAAATCAGGCTCCACCGGATCACGAGATTACACCCTGAAAGCCGAGTTGTGCGATAACGGTGGCGGCATCGGCAATGTGACGCTGTTTATCAACGACACCCCCATCGCCTTTGAGCGCGATGGCCGCGGTCTGGAAATCCGCACCAAACCGGCATCATCACCCTGCCAGGCTTTCGAGCGGGTCATCACGCTGGCTCCCGGCCGGAACAACATCTCCCTGATGGCCTTCAACAGCTCCAACACCATCGAGTCCGACCGGGACCAGGTAACGCTTGATTATCTATCAACTGAAACCGAAAAGCCGCGCCTGCATATCCTCACCATAGCGGTCAACAGCTATCGTGACGGCGATCTGCGCCTGAAATATTCGATCAACGATGCCGAAGGAGTAATCCGGGCTGCATCGGATAAGGCCGGCACGCTCTTCTCCGGCATTGATACGTATCGGCTGCATGACGAGCAGGTCACCAGAGAAAAGATGGGGGCCATCTTCTCGCAGATCGGCGCCAGAACCAGGCGCGGTGATGTGTTTCTGCTCTTCATGGCCGGCCATGGCCTGACCGACGACAGCAACGGAATGTATTACTTCCTGCCGGTTGATTTCCGCTACACCGGCCTGGAGTCACTTGCCCGCCAGGGTATCTCCATGAATGACTTCAAAAGCTTTCTGATCAATATCCAGGCCATGAAAACCCTCTTCCTGATCGACACCTGCAACAGCGGCTCATTCAGTGAAGCGATTGCCAGCAGGGGTGTTTCGGAGAAGACTGCACTCAGCAAACTGGCCAGAGCGGTTGGCCGGGCTACCATAGCCGCCAGCTCAAAAAACCAGGTCGCGCTGGAAGGCTATGAAGGGCATGGCGTTTTCAGCTATACCCTGCTGCAGGGGATGAATGGCAAGGCGGCCGACAAAAAGGGAGAAATCACCATAAACCAGCTGGCGACCTTTATCGAGGAGACTCTGCCGGAGTTGACATTCAAAAAATGGGGCTATGAACAGATTCCGCAGAAGAGCCTGATCGGCTCCGACTTTTCGATAGGAGTGAAATAGAGCCCTCATGAAACCATTTACCCTCGAACGCAGGCAGACCTTGCCGATTACTCTCGCTCAGGCCTGGGAGTTTTTCTCCAATCCGGCCGGTCTGACCAGAATAACCCCGCCGGACATGGACCTGCGCATTACCTCGGCGCCTGTTCAAGAAACCTATGCCGGCCAGATCATAACCTATACCGTCAAGCCGCTTTTCGGGGTCACTGTAAACTGGACAACCGAAATCACCCATGTTGACAAGCCACATTTCTTTGTTGACGAACAGCGCTTCGGGCCCTATCGTTTCTGGCACCATCAGCACCGCTTTCGGGAAGTTGAGGGTGGTGTCGAGATTCATGACCTGGTTCATTATCTGCTCCTGCACGACCAATTGGCCAGATTGATAAACCTTCTGATCGTTGCACCGCGACTGAAACGGATTTTCGATTACCGCAACAGGGCGCTACAGGATTTGTTCCCGGCTGCATGATATTTTTCTTTCAACTGGAGACTATGTAATGAAACGACTTGCAATTCTCACCAGCGGCGGTGACTGTTCCGGCATGAACGCCGCCATACGCGCCGCCGCCCGCACCGCCATCGCCAATGATGTCGAAATGATCGGCTACAAAAAGGGCTATGCCGGGCTTCTGAAAAACGACTATGTCATCCTGAATTCCCAATCCGTTTCCGGGATACTTCAACGGGGCGGGACATTCCTGCAATCGGCCCGCTCGACTGAATTCCGCACCGAAGAGGGACGTCAAAAAGCGCTGGACAATCTGATCAGGGAGAAGGTCGCCGGACTGATCGTGATCGGCGGGGATGGTTCGCTGACCGGCGCACTGGCGCTTGACAAGCTGGATTTCCCGGTGATCGGCATCCCGGCCAGCATCGATAACGACATCGCCTGTACCGACATGGCGCTGGGTGTTGATACCGCGCTCAACAATATCCTTTATGCGGTAGACTGCATCAAGGACACCGCCAGCTCTCACGACCGGGCTTTCATCGTCGAAGTGATGGGGCGCAATTCCGGCTATCTGGCTTCGACCGCCGCCATTGCCACCGGCGCCGAATTCGCCATTTTACCGGAAGTGGAGTTCGATCTGGTGGATATGTGCCATCAACTGCACCGCCGCTACGAAGAGGGGCGCACCAACGCCATCATCATAATGGCGGAAGGGGCCGGACATGCCCAGGATATCGCCGATGGAATAAAAAATGCGGTCGGATTCGAGACCCGCGTGACCGTGCTGGGACATTATCAACGCGGCGGCGCGCCAACAGTTTTTGACCGCCTGCTGGGGAGCCGCTTCGGGATGAAGTCGGTCGAACTGCTGCTCTCCGGCACTACAGGTGTCATGGTCGGGCTGTCGGCCAACTCGCTGACCACGACGCCACTGGAGACGGTCATAAACGGCGGCCAGAAGAAGCTGAATGACGACCTGCTGCACATGGCAGAGATTTTGGGGATTTGATTTAACGGCTCACGGCAGCATACGCATTTGTCCCCGATTTACCTGCATGAACTGTTGTTATTTATCGGAATCAAGTGTATCTTCATTGTAGACACATTCAGGGGGTGGATAATGGAAGCGCGAGTGCAAAAATGGGGTCACAGTCTGGCATTACGGATTCCCAGCACGTTTGCCAAAAAATCAAAAATCCAGCAAGGGAGCAGGGTTGACCTGGCCGAGGTCAAGGGCAAACTGGTCATCACCCCGCTTGAAGCTGAAGGAACTGCCCTGGAGATGCTCCTTGCCGGAGTCACTGCGGATAATCTGCATCACGAGGTAACAACTGGCGACGCCATCGGTAACGAGGCGTGGTAACCGCGAATGAGCCGTATATTCCTGAACGCGGCGACATAGTCTGGCTAACCTTCACTCCACAGGCGGGTCATGAGCAGGCAGGCAGACGTCCGGCGCTGGTTTTGTCTCCTCGTGCATATAACGGCAAAGTTGGTCTGGCTATTTTTTGTCCGATAACAAGCCAGGTCAAGGGATATCCTTTTGAGGTAGCTGTTCCTCAGGGACGGGAGATAAGCGGCGTTGTTCTGAGCGATCAGATCAAAAGTCTAGACTGGAAGGCACGCCAGGCCGAGTTTGTCTGCAAGCTGCCGGACAGTTCACTGGTTCTGGTATTAAAAAGACTGGGGGCGCTTGTCTCTATCTGAGATTTGCCCCGACTATGCGACACCGACCCCTTATAGAAACCCGAGTAGAATTTAGATATTCGGTTTTGCTCCGTTGTCAAAGCAGAACCATACTACGGTGCGATGAAAAGTAGTCGTTCCTCAGATAATTTCTTTCTGTTTGATGAGTTAATTACCAGTAGCCTACCCAGCTACGCAGCAAGCAATAGAGGCTGCACCTGCTGCACCCTCTGAACCATCATTTTTTCGGCGGTTTTCAGGTCGTAGCTAGTTTGCAGGTTCATCCAGTAGGTCGGCGTCTGTCCAAACACCTTGCCGAAAAGAACCGCCAGTTCAGCCGTAACAGGACGTGAACCATTGACAACATGAGATATGCGCATGGGTGAAACGCCAATCGCATGAGCAAAAGCGTTTTGTGATACGCCGAGTTCGTCAAGTATTTCTTTCAGGAATACCCCCGGATGTATGGGAGGAAGACCGTTTTTAATAGCCATAAAATTTCTCCTTAATGGTAGTCGGTTATTTCAACATCAGTCGCTTCGCCGTTTGTAAACCGAAAGCATATTCGCAATTGGTCGTTAATCCTGATACTCCACTGCCCCGCCCTATCGCGAGAGAGTGTTTCAAGGCGATTTGACGGGGGAATTAGCAAATACGTAACCTCACGTGCGCTATCCAACTGTGTCAAACGCATGATCGAACAGATTATGATTTCAGGAGGAAGTTTTTTTGATTCCCCCGTTGCAAAGAGCTTTTCAGCTTCTTTATTCGCAAACGATGTGATCATGGCCCAACCATAAACATTTTGTTTACACGAGTCAATGCCAAAAGAGCAATCAAAGTTAAATTCCCAACCAGGAACACGAGGACTAAATGCGACTTCAACTTCCAGGCACGAAAATCCTGAAGAGAAACAACGGGTCTGGCTAAAGGTACTAAAATAAATGAAACAAAAAAACTCCGTCATTCACTCAAACCACCGCTTCAACAAGAAACGCTCCGTCAAGGCCGGTATGCCGCCCGGCAGCCTGGTGCATATCGGCACAGAACCCACTGAAGCCGCCCGGATTTCCGTCATCGGCTACTCACCGGACGGTGTTGATGAGCGCCAGTTCGACCAAGTTAGCAAATATCTGGCAAATCCGTGCAGCAGCGCCGTCGCCTGGGTTAATGTCGAAGGGGTGCATGATGTCGAACTGATACGCATCCTGGGCGAAAAACACGCTTTTCACCCGCTGGTTCTGGAAGACATCGTCAACACCGTGCAGCGCCCAAAAATCGAGGATTACGGCAATTATCTCTTTATCGTCCTGAAGATGCTGCACCCGGCTGAGGATGGTGAATTTACATCGGAGCAGCTCAGCATCATTCTCGGACCCGACTATCTTTTCACTTTTCAGGAGGGGATCAAGGGCGATGCCTTTGATTCTGTCCGTGACCGCATCAGGAACGGCAAAGGTAAAATTCGCGGCATGGGGGCAGACTATCTGGCCTATGCCCTGATCGATGCTATTGTGGACGGCTATTTCAGCATTCTGGAAGGCTTTGGCGAACGGATCATCGATGTCGAGGAAGAGTTGACTCACGCGCCGGACCAGAAGGCGCTCCATCGCATCAATGCGCTTAAAAAAGAGATCATCTTCCTGCGCAAGACCGTCTGGCCGCTGCGCGAAGCAATTTCATTCATGGAACGAGGCGACAGTCCTCTGCTGAATGCTTCCACGCGAATATATTTCCGGGATGTCTACGATCACACGGTACAAGTGATCGACACGGTCGAAACCTACCGCGACCTGCTCTCCGGGATGCTCGATCTCTACCTTTCCAGCATCAGCAACCGCACCAACGAAGTCATGAAATTTCTGACCGTGATCGGCACGATCTTTATGCCGCTGACCTTTCTGGTAGGAGTTTACGGCATGAACTTCAAACACCTGCCTGAACTGGAATGGCGCTACGGATATTTTTGGCTGTGGGGGTTCATGCTGGTTCTGGCATTGTTGATGGTAATGTATTTCAGAAAAAAACGCTGGTTATAGGATATATTCGATGACACGACTTGCACTCAAATGGGCTCTCAATTCCTTTGCCCTCTACTTTGTTATGAAACTGATCTCGGGCGTACAGATCGACAGATTTCAGGACCTGCTGCTGGCAACACTGGTGATCGGCCTTTTGAACGCCTTCCTGCGTCCGGTTATAATTTTATTGACTCTCCCGGTTACGCTGCTGACTCTGG
>JACRCG010000301.1 GCA_016219145.1 Deltaproteobacteria bacterium
CCTTGCCTTCGCGGATCGGCATCGCAAATCCACCGCAGACAACGTCTCCCAGTACGTCGTAGAATACGAAGTCCAGATCCGGGGTATAGGCTCCGTTCTCTTCCAGGAAGTTGATGGCGGTAATAACGCCTCGTCCGGCACAGCCGACTCCAGGTTCGGGCCCGCCGGATTCGACGCACTTGACGCCACCGTAGCCGACCTTCATGACATTTTCGATCTCCAGATCCTCGACCGTACCAAGATCCCGCACCAGATCCATGACCGTGTTCTGCGCCTTGGCATGCAGGATCAGCCGGGTGGAATCCGCCTTGGGGTCGCATCCCACAATGAGGATCTTCTTGCCCATGGCAGCCAGACCTGCAACCGTATTTTGCGTCGTGGTTGACTTGCCGATGCCGCCTTTTCCATAAATCGCACTCTGTCTCATATGATTCTCCCTCGTCACTTGCAGTGGACGCCTGTGTGTATCGGGGCAGCGAAATAAGGTGCCTCACGGCGACGGCACTGTCGTCATGATCCCCGGCCTTCTGAGCTTTGTGCTCCATTCTTGCCTGGTAAAAAAAACGCCCCGCATCTCATTGCTGAGTACGGGGCGCGCATGCCGGGTTACAGAGTTTGAAGGTTGTTTCAAGTGACACTTTCCGGTCACCGTACAGCTGATGTTACACTATCCATGCCAAACGGTTAATAAACTGCAGGCCCTTGTATTCAGGATGTTCAAAGTGTTATCGCATGTGCAGGCGAATCCGGATCACCGATTAAATGATCATGTTCTATACAGTGTGACCTGTAATCATGCAGGTCATGGACAGCATTGAATTGGGTCAGAGTATGAACCTTCCCACCAGCAGTTTCAGCTCTTCTGCCTGTTGTGCCAGCATTCCCGATGCGTGGGCCGACTCCTCCGCTCCCCGGGCCGTGGCCTGCACCGCGTCCGTGATCTGCATCATGTTGTTTGATATCTCGCTGGTAGTTACGGTTTGCTGTTCTACAGCGGTGGCAATCTGGTTGACCTGTGTTGCCACATCATTGATCTCGTTCAATATTTGCTGCAATGCCTGTCCGGACCTGTAAGCTTCACTGGTGCCCGTTTCCACTTCGCGTACCCCCTCCTGCATGGCATCGACGGCAAGCCTGGTTTCTGACTGTATTGTTTTTATCATGTCGCCGATTTCCCTGGTGGCTCGTGTGGTTCGCTCTGCCAGCGCCCTGACCTCGTCGGCCACTACGGCAAATCCGCGTCCCTGTTCTCCGGCACGGGCCGCCTCGATAGCGGCATTCAGCGCAAGCAGGTTGGTCTGGTCGGCAATATCCTCGATAGTACCGATAATGGCGCCGATCTGGTCCGAACGGTCTCCAAGATTCTGAACAGTATGGGCCGTGGCGCTGACCCGTTCGGCAATCCGCATCATTACCTGCACTGTAGCGTTAACCACCTCGGTCCCGTTGTTGGCGGTGTTGCTTGCCAGTCCGGCTCCATTGGCCGCCATCAGGCAGTTCTGGGCAATGTCACCGGATGTGGCCGACATTTCTTCTCCGGCGGTGGCGACTGTCGTGGCCTTGCAGGCCGCATCCTCACTTCCGCTCGCGATCTGACCGGCGGATGAGTGTAACTGCTGCGAGGCCGAAGCTATGTTTTCCGCCGAGACTACAACCTGTGAAACCATACCGCGCAGATTTTCAACCATTTCCCTCATGGATCCCAGAACGCTTTCCGGGCCGCCTTTCACAGACACATCCACCGACAGGTCTCCGTCCGCGACCTGCCTGGCAATAGCCGCAACATACGCCGGATCGCCACCCAGGTGTTTGTTTACGTTGCGGACCAGGAAGTAGAAGATTGCCCCGAGCGACACCAGAAAGACCATGCCAAGGGAAACCACCGTAATCCTGGTTGTCCGAAGCATCGTTGCAGCCCGTTTCTCGGTAGCTGCATTTTCGGCATTGGTCAAACCGACGATCTCGTCAATTACCTTGCGATGCTTCTCATAGGCCGGAGAGAGTGTACCGAAAAGCAATTTTTCCGCCGGCTCGCGCCTGCCAGAGATCAATGCCGGGAAATACTCCTTTTCAGCGGCATCGTAAAACTCTACCGCCGGCTTGTAGGCCTGTTCCAGCATCAGGGTTCTGATCCTCCCCTCCGGCAGTTCTTTGGTCCAATAGGCATGGCGGTCGTCATACTCACCGCGTAGTTTTTTAAGGCGTTCCTGAAACGGCGCCACTTTAGAAGGATCTTTCTCCTCCAGAGCCTGCAGCAGGACCAGGTAGGATTCGATGATGTACTCGGGAGGCGGAAGGATGTCGGCAATCAGGTCTTTCCCCCTGATGATGTCCTGGTATACAGGGCCGTTGACCTTGATCCGTTCGGTTGAAAGAGTCATGGTCACTACAAGTACGATGATACAGAGGGCGATCAGACAGCAGGTGGCGACAAGTTTGGAAGTGAGTGTGAGGCGGGCTCCGGAATCTCTCATTACAAAAACCTCCATTCAAAGGTTAGTGTGCCGAGACTCCGTTGTCTGTGGCCGGCAAATTTCGACCACAATAACATCTCATGAAATATTGTCAAGTAACAGTCTATTACTCTTATGACCCTGTTAATTCCGATTACCGTTATGGTTGACCGATGACAATGAAGCGGTCATCAAACCAGGGTTCCAGCAGAGGCCGCACATCCAACCACGCCAGTCCTCCGCCACCGCAACCGGGGCGCGGGACTACAATCCGCGGCCATCCCGAAAGATCAGTCAACTCATGCAGTTCTTGAGCAGAGCGGCTTATGATACGCAGATCCGGAAGCGACCAGGCGGTCTCTTCCACCGGAAAGCTGATGATGCCGCAGCCCAGATCAAAGACGTGGCTGCCCTGTTCCGCAAGCCTCCTGCCTAATTTCAGGGCAAGTCCGGGATGGCGAAGAGCTGCTTCCCGGGCCACCCCCCGGCCGAAAACTGCCCGGCCGTCACGCGTCAACGAGCCGTTGGAGGTGATGACTACCGGCACGCCACGGTCGGCGTAGGCCCAGATATCACCTAGTGTCTCAAGCATTCCCGCGCCGAACCGAGCAGATAATCGTAGACTTCCCCACGGGTCGATATGAAACCGGGCATATCGTTGAGGAGGTCTTCCAGCATGTTCAGCACCGCGCCATCTTCACTCTCCAGCTCGTTCATCACCGCGTTCATCATCGGCAGGATTTCGTACAGGTCATGGCGATTGAAGGACGCCGGATCCGGAAGGCCGGCAAACTTGGGCTCCTCGCGCCTGGCGATGTCGCGCGGGTATTTGAACTTGAAATCCGATGCCTTGACGATGATGGGCATGTTGCACCTCTCGAATTGACTGAATTCTGAAAGCCCCCGGCACGGAAGAACTGACCACTGAATGCATGGAGGAGCTGTAGTACTTAGCTCTCTGCATCGGACATACCAAAGACACAAACACAATAACTTCAGTAAGATAGGCTTACACCGGTGAACCGGCAGCTGATTTACACATTGCAAATGCAATATTTATGGGCAATCAGGCATTTCTGCACAGCGACAACTCATGTAGAAACG
>JACRCG010000304.1 GCA_016219145.1 Deltaproteobacteria bacterium
AATACAGGCACAATAGCAGAAGTTGCTTATAACACCCTGAAAGGCCTTGGTTACACAAATGTCAAATTTGCAAATGCCAAGGTTTCATTTGAAAAGAATGGCAGCTACAAAATCACAAAGGAATAACGCCATTTCACGCACATCGTCAGCCATTTGGCTGGCGATGTGCGTGACCGCTTTAAGCCAGACTCCAAATCTTTTTATTTATCAACAACTATACAAAAATTCATATAATTGGAACAAGCGTTGCATTGACTAGGCTACATACCATATATATGGGTATGAATATGCCTGAAGTCGAAAGGAATCGAAACATGACGGAAAGAATAGCAGCGATCATTCTGGGCTGTGCTTTATTGGCGACAACTGCTGTTGCCAAAGATCATCCCGGAAAAGAGCAGATACTCAAGGATGGCTACCAGGGGCCTAAAACCTGCGAAGCCTGCCA
This sequence comes from Deltaproteobacteria bacterium, assembly GCA_016219145.1. Lineage (GTDB taxonomy): Bacteria > Desulfobacterota > Desulfuromonadia > Geobacterales > Pseudopelobacteraceae > JACRCG01. Next base: position 449 of record JACRCG010000304.1, read on the forward strand.
CCCCGGCAAAGCCAAGGAGTTTCTCGGAACGGTTCACTGGAAACACGCCTCCAAGGTGGATCATGTTGACAACTTGAACCCTGATGAAGAGCACGGCATGAAGAATCGTATCTATACGATGTGCAACGGCAACGACATTGTCAACAACCTGAAGGAAGTTCCTCCGAACGCACTTGGCAAGACCAAGTTCACCGGTTGCAACACCTGCCACCCCGGCGATCACGCCAGCGACGTCGGCAGCACCGGTCCGCAGGCGGAACAAGCCATAGACTGCCTGATCTGCCATTCAAGCAAGTATGACTTCAGCAAAAGAAAGCCGGTCAAGGACAAGAGCGGCAATGTTGTCATGACCCAGGATCGCAGCACCGAGGCAGCCGCCAACATCGGCAGACCATCCATCAAAAACTGCATGGCCTGTCACGAAGCGGCAGGTGGCGGAGCTATGATCAAGCGCGGTTTTTCGATGGCCAAGGACGCTGAGGTCCACGTCACAAAAGGCATTATCTGCGTCGACTGCCACCAGGTTAAAAACCACAAGTTCCCCACCGGTCGCGATCCCAACAACTGGGCACATGACGGAATATACATGACCTGCGTCGGTGAATGCCACACCAGCAAGCCGCATACAGATGCGGACTATAACCGTCACACCGAAAAGATCGCCTGCCAGACCTGCCACATCCCCAAGACCGGGGGAGCCTTCTCCAAGGACTTCACCAAATGGGAAAAACAGGCCAACGGCTTCTACGAGCCTTCAACATTGAAACGTGAAGTCAATGAGACCGCTCCGGTGTATGCCTGGTACAATCTTACCGTCAGCAACACGCCGACTTTCATCGGACCGAAAGGGAGCAGAACCGATGGCAAGAGCAAGATTTACCCGTTCAAGGTTTTCCAGGGCAAGGCATATTTCAACAAGAAAAACGGCCAGTTGATGTCAATGGACTTTGCTCCACCCATATCAAACGGCGATTCATTGGCAGGAGTAGCATCGGCGGCCAAGATTCTCGGCATCAAGGATTATGAACCGGTTCCGGGATGGCAGACGATATACTTCGGCAGCAACCACCAGGTTACACCGAAAAACAAGGCACTGACCTGCGCCAACTGCCATGCGGTAAATGGTGTGCTTAACTTCAAGGAGCTGGGGTATGCAGCAAAGGAAATTGAAAAGCTTACCAACCCGGAACTCTATTTTGAAAAACTGCTCAAGCTGCAGCAAGAAAATGAATAATTCACTGTTCTTCAAAAAGCGGCAATGAATTGACGGGGCGTGAATCATTTCACGCCCCTTTTTTGATTGTATTATATAAATATTCATATACTTTTCAGCAAATCGATTCTCACACCAAGCACCCAACAGGAGGTAAATCGTGTCGCCAAAATTCTCCCGAAGAACTTTTCTCAAAGCTTCAGGCGCAGCCACCGCAGCAGTGACAGTTGCCGCTTCGATGCCGGACAAGTTCCTTTCATGGGCAGAGGAATCCGGTCAGAAAGAAATGAAGCAAATACCAACTTTCTGTGAGCTCTGCTTTTGGAATTGTGGACTGATCGCAAAAGTCGAGAACAAAAAGGTAGTAAAAATTGACGGCAACCCCAAGAGCCTTAGAGGGAGGGGACGGCTTTGCGGGCGTGGCAATGCCGCCCTGGGCGCGCTATACGATCCCGACCGCCTGAAGTACCCGATGATCAATACCGGTAAACGCGGCGAACCGGTCTGGAAGCGCGCCACATGGGACGAAGCACTCGGCGTTATTGCCCAGAAGATGAAAGCGGTCAGCGAAAAATACGGTCCGGATTCCATGGCCCTGATTTATCACGGCACCGGCGCATCCTTCTGGAAACACCTGCTGCATGCCTGTGGCAGCACACTGGCAGCGGCCCCTTCATTTGCCCAATGCCGCGGACCGCGTGATATCGGCTTCGTACTGACCTTCGGTTCGGATGTCGGCTCACCGGAATACTATGACTTCAGCAAGAGCAAATATATCGTTCTGTTCGGTTCCCATCTGGGAGAAAACGCCCATAACAGCCAGGTCCAGGATATCGTAAAAGGATATTCCGGCGGCGCCAAAATGACCGTGGTTGATCCGCGGCTGTCCAATATTGCATCCAAGGCAGATCGTTGGCTTCCTATCAAACCCGCCACCGATCTTGCACTGATGCTGGCCTGGATCAGGCTGATAATCGAGGAAGGACTTTACGACAAGGAGTATGTTGCCAAATATGCAACAGGTTTTGACGAACTGCGCGCGGCGGTCCAGCAATACACACCGGAATGGGCGGAGGCCGAAACGTCAATAGCCAGCGATGTAATCGTCAAGGTTGCCCGCGAAATGGGAGAGCATGCTCCCAACGTCTGCATTGGCGCCGGTCGCTATTCCACCTGGTACGGTGACGACACCCAGCGCAGCCGTGCAGTGGCGATACTGAATGCCCTCCTCGGTACCTGGGGCCGTGAAGGAGGCTACTTCTTCCCCACCGGTGCAAAAGTACCGGAATACCCGGGACTGCCAGCCTACCCGGAACACGTGGAAGCGGCAAAACTTGATGAAGCCTACCCGTTTGCCCTGCTGCAGACAACCACTTCCATCAAACAGGCCTCAATCACCGGTCAACCCAGGTCTGTAAAGGCCTGGTTCGTGTACGGCTCAAACCTGATGAAAACCATGCCGGACAAGCAGGAGACCATCAAGGCGATCCAGAACCTGGACTTGATGGTAACAATCGACACCATGCCGATGGACATCATCAACTATTCGGATGTGGTCTTGCCGGAATGCACCTACATGGAACGCTATGACAACATCAATGTGGGGAAATTCAAGGGAGAAGCCGAGATTTCGCTGCGGCAGCCGACCGTAGAGCCCCTGTGGGAGTCAAAACCGTCCTGGTGGATTACAAAGGAACTGGGGAACAAACTGGGACTGGCGGCATTCTTCCCATGGAAAGATGGAGAGGAAGACATTGCCAAGCGTTGCGAAGCGGGAGAGATTGATTTCGCCCAACTGAAGCGGGACGGCGTAATCATCAAGAAAGGTGGAAATCCATACATTACCGCCGACAGCCAACCGGAGTTCGGCACACCTTCGGGCAAGATAGAACTGTACTCGCAACAGCTGGCGGATAAAGGGTTTGATCCGGTCCCCAAATACACCCGGCATCCGGTTCCACCGGCCGGCCATTTCCGGCTGCTGTTCGGACGGGCGCCGTTGCACACCTTCTCCCGCACCACCAACAACTTCATGCTGACCGATCTGCAGAAAGATAACTCCCTCTGGATCAACGCCAAAAAAGGGAAGGAAATGGGATTGAAAAACGGTGACTATGTCTCTCTCGTCAACCAGAACGGCGTGATCGCAAACGGACGGATCAAGGTAAAGCTGACCCAGCGTCTCCGTGATGATGCTGTGTACATGAACCACGGCTTCGGCGTTCACGCCAAAGGGATGTCCCGTGCCAACGGCCAGGGAATTGCCGATGACGATCTGATCGGAAAACCCGCGATTGAT
>JACRCG010000305.1 GCA_016219145.1 Deltaproteobacteria bacterium
GCAGTCATGAATAGTTCTCCTTGTCTGGGTTATATTCTGGCTGGCTACATGGTGGGGAAACACACTTGGCTGGCTTGAATGATTGGCCTTGTCCGTATCGGACGTTGGCTATTTGGTCAGGATCAGTTTGTTATTGCTGGTTATTCTCAAACGGTACGTTTCGCCGTCATGGACGATGATGATTCCATTTTGTCCGCCCATGAGTTCCGCAGTGGTAATGCGTTTTACTGGCATTGCGCCGATACCTCCTTTCCGTTGGCAAGCAGTACGCTCACACCGACTGCAGCGCAGTGCAAATGATAGTCGTTTTCAACAATACTACAAAAAAACACATTGAATGTTGAACAAGTGCCAAGACACTCCAAGGATAAAGTGCAGGTTGCCAGCTCTTCCGCCATCCGCCTGCGGAAGGTAATCGGCAAGCTTGAGGCCGGGGCTGTGAGCTCCTTAAATCTTCCAGGTGCCCTGATACCAAGTCGCAATCAAACGATTACGTTGTTGGCTTCGTCGGTGGCTCCTCAACGTAGTAATAGTACACCTCGATCGCCACTCTCCTTGCCGCCTAGTACTCATTTTGATTGCAACTTGGTATGACAGTTCTGGCCAGTTCTATGAATTTACTGATCTGAACCGGAGTGTGGAAAAAATCGTGATTGCCCCATGTGCATCTTCATCAACTTTTGGCGACTATAAAAGAAATTGAAATTCATTGTCAATAAAAATTGAAGATCTTCCCAAGATTTTTAGCGGTCATTTGTTCAGCAAAACATGAGGCCTTTACCCATGGCAGGATAAAGGCCTCATGTTTTGCTGGAAAGGTGTGAGTGTGGCGGGATTTCTAGTAGTGGTCCTCAACAAGCTCGAAGTAAGCCTGGGGATGTTTGCATACGGGACAGCAGCCAGGGGCATCCGTTCCTTCATGGATATGTCCGCAGTTGCGGCATCGCCAGCGAACCGGATCGTTTTTGGCAAAGAACGTTTTTGTTTCTAACTCTTCAAGCAGTTTCAAGTAGCGCTCCTGATGGTGCTTCTCTATCTTGCCGATTGACTCCAAGACAAAGGCGATCTCGGGAAAGCCCTCGTCGCGGGCATCTTGCGCCATACGTGGATACATGTCGGTGCACTCATCCAGTTCGCCTGCAGCTGCGGCACGCAGATTGTCAATGGTCGAGCCTATGCCGCCAAGGTATTTGAGATGCAGCTTGGCATGTTCTTTTTCGTTCTCGGCAGTTTCAAGGAATATGGCGGCGATCTTCTCGTACCCTTCTTTCTTTGCCACCGATGCGAAATAGGTATACTTGTTTCTGGCCTGGGATTCCCCGGCAAAAGCTTCCATCAGGTTCTTTTCAGTCTTTGTTCCTTTGAGTTCGGGCATTCGTTGTTTCTCCTTTGTTGGCAGTATTCTGACAGAAGATGATTGCAATAGGTGCTTGATCTCGTGCGAGGCGCCGGCGATGACAGCGCTACCGGCAACCACCGAAGCGGGGTTTAGCCACTATCCGGCCAGATCGAAACGGTCAAGGTTCATGACCTTGTTCCAGGCTGTAATGAAATCCTCCAGGAATTTCGTCTGGGAGTCGGCACAGCCGTACACTTCCGCGAGGGCCCTCAGCTGGGAGTTGGAGCCGAATACCAGGTCAATGCGGGTAGCGGTCCACTTGAGCTCGCCGCTCGTGCGGTCACGCCCCTCGAAGATATCCGGATCCTGGGCGGTCGGCTTCCAGACGGTGCCCATGTCGAGCAGGTTAACGAAGAAGTCGTTGGTCAGCGCCTCAGGCCGCCTGGTGAATACACCGTGCGGCGACTGGCCGTAGTTGGCGTTCAGGGCACGCATCCCGCCGATCAGCACCGTCATCTCGGGGGCGGTCAGCGTCAGGAGCTGTGTCCGGTCAATCAGCAGTTCCTCCGCGGTTACGGCATATCTGGCTTTTTGATAGTTGCGGAAACCGTCGGCCTTTGGCTCCAGCACCGCAAAGGAGGCCGCATCGGTCTGCTCCTGGGAGGCATCGCTGCGTCCCGGCGTGAAGGGAACGGTCACCGTGTGGCCGGCATTCCTGGCAGCCTGTTCCACCGCAGCGCATCCGCCCAGGACAATCAGATCGGCGAGCGAGACCTGCTTGCCACCCGACTGGGCACTGTTGAACTGCTGCTGAATCCCGGCAAGTGTTTCGAGCACCTTGGCCAGCTGCTCCGGCTGGTTGACTTCCCAATCCTTCTGCGGGGCCAGGCGGATGCGCGCACCGTTGGCCCCGCCCCGTTTATCGGAGCCGCGGAAGGTAGAGGCCGAGGCCCAGGCGGTCGAGACCAGTTGGGAGATCGACAGCCCCGAGGCGAGGATTGTCTTCTTGAGGGCAGCTATGTCCGCTGCGTCGAGCAACGCATGGGTGGCGGCCGGAACCGGGTCCTGCCAGATCAGCTCTTCTGTAGGCACCTCCGGGCCGAGGTAGCGCGAACGGGGCCCCATGTCGCGGTGAGTCAGCTTGAACCAGGCCCGGGCAAAGGCATCGGCGAACTCCTCCGGGTTTGCCAAATAGCGCCGGGCAATCTTTTCATAAATAGGGTCAAATTTGAGAGAAAGGTCTGCCGTAGTCATCATAGGACGAAGCTTCTTCGACGGATTGTGGGCATCGACCACCATATCCTCTTCGGCAACGTCCTTGGCCAGCCAGATATAAGCCCCTGCCGGACTTTTTAGAAGTTCCCACTCATATTTGAACATCACCTTCAGGTATCCCATGTCCCATTGGGTGGGGTTCGGCTTCCAGGCGCCCTCGATACCGCTGGTAATGGTATCGCCGCCTTTGCCGGTGGCCGCGAGGATGTCTGGGAGCCGGAAGAGGATATCTACTGGGGTTCCGAGGACAAATGGCTGGGTGACAGCCGCTACTCCGGGGACCGAGACCTCGAGAACCCGCTTGCCGCCGTACAGATGGGGCTGATCTACGTCAACCCGGAAGGGCCGAACGGTGAACCTGTCCCGGCAGAGTCAGCCCATGATGTCCGTCAGACGTTCGCCCGCATGGCGATGAACGACGAAGAGACCGTCGCCCTCGTTGCCGGCGGCCACACCTTCGGCAAATGCCACGGCGCCGGCTCTGCCACCCATGTGGGGCCTGAGCCGGAA
>JACRCG010000306.1 GCA_016219145.1 Deltaproteobacteria bacterium
CGAGAAGCTCGGTTTTGCGCTTCAGAGGACCGTCTCCGGACTGGTGGTGGTACCGCAGAAAGCCGGACGCAACTATACCCAGGAGGAATACGATGCGCTGAACGAGAAAAGGCGCCAGAAACTTGACAAACAGGGCAAGGAACTGACGGAACGGCTGAACGAGGGATTGCGCCAGGTCCGCGAGCAGGAAAAAGCTACCAAGGAAGCGCTGTCCCTGGCCGACCGGGAGCTGGGCATGTCCTGCCTGGGGCATCGGCTCGACCCGCTCCGCGAAAAATACGAAGGCCTGGACAAAGTTCTTGCCTATCTGGAATCGGTGCAGGAAGACATCCTCAACACGCTGGACGATTTCAAGCCCCAGTCGCCACAGCCGCAGATCCCCGGAATCAAGATGACTCGCCAGGAACCGACCTTTGACCGCTATCAGGTCAATGTGCTGGTGGATAACAAGAACACCGAGGGTGCGCCGGTGGTATTCGAATCGAATCCGACCTACAACAACCTCTTTGGCCGGATAGAACATGTGATGCAGTACGGCGGAGTAGCGGTGACCGACTTCACGATGATCCGCGCCGGAGCTCTGCATCGCGCCAACGGCGGCTATCTGGTGATCGATGCCCGCGAGGTGCTGCTGAACCCGTTCGTATGGGATTCTCTGAAACGCTGCATCCGCAACAACGAGATCAGGATCGAGGATGTGCTGGAGCAGTATCGCTTCATGACCATGGTTTCGCTTAAACCGGAGCCGGTGCAGATGCGCTCCAAGATCGTCCTGATCGGCACTCCCTGGATTTACTACCTGCTCTTTCACCTTGACCCGGATTACCGCAAGTTCTTCAAGGTCAAGGCCGAGTTTGACAGCCGGGTGGCGCGCACTCCGGAAATCATGCACGACTATTCGCTTTTCGTCGCCAGCCACTGCCGCACCGAAGGGCTGCTCCCCTTCCACAAGAGCGGTGTGGCGGCCCTCCTGGAGCATACTGCCCGCATGGCCGACGACCAGAACAAGCTCTCATCGCAGTTCATGGAAATTTCCGATTTTATTCGCGAGATCAGCTTCTGGGCCAGCAAGAACGGCCGTACGGTCATTGACGGCGACGACGTGAGGGCGGCGGCCGGGGAGAACCTCTACCGGGTCAACCGCATCGAGGAACGGATGCAGGAGCTGTATGAGGACGGAACCATCATGGTGGACACCTCCGGCTCGGTAGTAGGCCAGATCAACGGGCTGTCGGTTATCGGTCTGGGGGACCACACCTTCGGAAGACCGGCCCGCATCACGGCCAGCGTCTACACCGGCCAGGCCGGAATGGTAAACATCGAACGCGAAGTAAAACTGTCCGGCCCGATCCACGACAAGGGCGTGCTGATACTGACCGGCTACCTGGGAGCCACCTTTGCCACTGAACGCCCCCTGTCACTGTCCGCCTCGATCTGCTTCGAGCAGTCCTATGACGGCATCGAAGGCGACAGCGCCTCGTCAACCGAACTTTACGCGCTCTTGTCTTCGCTCTCGGGCGTGCCGATCAAGCAGGGTATTGCGGTCACCGGCAGCGTTAACCAGCGCGGGATGATACAGCCCATCGGAGGGGTCAACCACAAGATCGAGGGTTTTTTCGCGGTATGCAAAGCCCAGGGCCTGACCGGAGAACAGGGGGTTATGATACCCAAGACCAATGAACGGCACCTGATGCTGCACGAAGACGTCCTGAAGGCCGTCAACGACGGTCAGTTCCATATCTGGAGCGTAGAAACCATCGAACAGGGTGTGGAGATTCTCACCGGAATCAAAGCCGGTACAAAGGCAAAGAACGGAAGGTTCACCAAGGGCTCTGTTTTCCAGTTGGCCGATGAGCGCCTGCGTGTCATGGCTGAACGGCTCAAGGAACAGAGCGTAAAAACAAAAACAAAGAAAAAGGCGGTACCCAAAAAACCGCAATAAAGACCGGCAACCAGCATCAAAGGAGTACGTCATGGGAATCCAATGGAGAGATTCGCTATCTGTCGGAGTTGAAGTCATCGACAAGCAGCACAAGGAACTGCTGATGCGGTTCGACAGGCTGCTTAACGCCTGCGAGGAGGGCCAGGGCACTGCGGAGCTGAAGAAGCTGCTGGCATTTCTGGAAGAGTACGTTCAGACACATTTCAGGTACGAAGAGGCGCTTCAGCAACTCCGGCGCTATCCGGGGTATGAGGAGCATCGCGCCCAGCATGCGTCTTTTGTGGCCAGGATCAGGGAACTGCGCGAGAAAACCGATAAAGAAGGTTTTTCAACCCACCATGTACTAGAGACCAACAACATGCTTTTGAAGTGGCTGCTGAACCACATCTCGAAAGTAGACACCAAACTGGGAGAATTTATCAATTCAGGCACTCCCTGACCCTGATAAGCAGGATAAGTGCGTTAACGAAGCTATTTTCTGACTGAAAACAGCAGAATAAATCTTCTAACTTACTAAACAACAAACAGCAGGGGCGCAAATCCGCGCACCCTGATGTTTGTTGTTTAAAGAGAAAAACAGGCGCACCACTATAAGTTGCAGTCACTCCTCAACAGACAGGCCTGCTGACCGCAATCGGCCGACCGGCCGCTTTCGAAACAGGCGTCGTTCCCCTCCGCCATCTGGATGGCCCGGACCAGCTCCGCCTTTTTGAGTTTACCGACCTTGATATTGTGCTGCCTGGCGATTTCCTTGATTTCCTCGAGTTTCATTTCACGTATCTCCTGCATTTTTTATTGGATGATAAACTCCCTGTATTTTACCGTACAACTGTCGGCA
>JACRCG010000310.1 GCA_016219145.1 Deltaproteobacteria bacterium
AATGGCTCCTTCGAAATTTCGGTAGCGCCGTTGTATGACAACGAAGAGCAGCTAACAGCCTGCGTTAACTTCGCGAGAGATATCACCGAACATAAGCGCCTGGAGGAGGAACGTCATAATCTGGAACAGCAGTTTCAGCAGGCACAGAAGCTGGAATGCCTGGGGATACTTGCTGGTGGTATTGCCCATGATTTCAACAATATCCTGACCGTCATAATCTGTAACTGCTCCCTGTTTCGGCAAAAACCGGCAATGGCGGCAGAGCTTGTGCCGGAGATTGAAACTGCGGCACTGCGTGCCGCCGATCTCTGCCGGCAGATGCTGATCTATGCAGGAAAAGCCCAACCGATCCCGACAAAGTTCAATATGAAAACGCTGGTGGAGGAGATGGTCAGGATGCTGAAGGCGACCATCGATCAGAACGTCGCCATCACCGTCGATCTTTCAGCCGACATTCCATCGATCAAGGCCGATGCCAGCCAGATCAGGCAGGTTGTCATGAACCTGATTATCAACGCCTCTGAGGCCATCGGCGCGGCGCAGGGGGAAATAGCTGTGTCGCTGGCACTGTCAAATATTGTTGCCGGACGTGATGACAAGGATTATCTCGGCAAAGTTATAACACCCGGTTCCTATATCTGCCTGAACGTAACCGATAATGGCTGCGGAATGGATGAAGGGACCAAGCGGCGGATATTTGAGCCGTTCTATACGACCAAGTTTACCGGACGTGGATTGGGGATGTCGGCAGTGCTCGGTATCATCACGGCGCACAACGGTGCGTTGCAGCTCACCAGCCAACAAGGTCTTGGAACAACCTTCAAAGTGTATCTGCCTGTTCAGAACAGTGAACCTGCCGGAGAGTTACGGCCGCATGTTGCCGTGATGCCATGGCAAGGAAGCGGCACAGTACTGCTGGTTGAGGATGAACCGCAGATTATTATGGTTGCCAAAGAGCTCATACAAACGCTTGGATTCTCAGTAATTGAGGCAGTGAATGGACAGGCAGCGCTGGAGTTGTATCAAAAGAACTCTGAATACATCACTCTGGTTTTGACGGACATTGGCATGCCGGTTATGGACGGGTATCAGTTGATTCGTGAGCTGAAAAAACTGAACCCGGAACTTCCAATCATTGTCTCCAGTGGTTTTGGTGATGTGGAAGTGACATCCCGCATTCGTGAAAATATAGCCGGGTGCGTCAGCAAACCGTACAGTTTTGCGCAGTTGCGGGATGTGTTGCGGGGTGTTGTGGAGGCGTTTAGCGGCGCTGGAAGGTAAGAAAATCAGGCTAATGAAAGGGATTTACGATATGGAGTCTCTTCTCAATTGTTGTGCCGTGGCTCATGTCTTCGGAGTACAGCGTCGTACAGCCGCTCTGCAACGCGGAAGCCACGATCAGGCTGTCCCAAAAAGAGAGGTTGTGCCGTTTTCTGATTTCGGATGCTTGAAGGTAGGTAACCAGTTCGAGGGGAAGTACTGTTGATGCAAAGGCGACAATGCCGTTAATGGCCTTGTCTTGAATGACATCATCAGCGAGGCGATATTTTCGTGCCAGTGTCCAGTGAAATTCATTGATGACCTGGGTAGAAACCATGATGGAGGCGGTTGCCGGCAGATTTTGCAGCAGGGACAAGGCAGTCTGCTGTCGTACGTCTGAGTTGCTTGCTTCAAGCAAGGCGTACACCCAGATGTTGGTATCGATAAAGCAATCAGATTTCATCGTAGATTTCATCGCGTGAAACTTTCAGATACTCGTTCACATGTATCGGCGTCTGGAACGCAGCAGGAAGAGTCCTTGAGCGGGTAGCCTTTTTTGATACTGAACGACGAGCCAGAAGGAACTGGACAAAATCGCGAGCTTCGCGGCGCAAGGGAGCTGGAAGTTCCGATAAATCAAGCATATTGGTTGCAGAACGAGGCATGATTCAACCTCCTTTTTTTTGATGAAAACACATTAGCACAGTTGCCAGATCATGACAAGATTGAAGACTTTTGCAAGTGTTTCGTACGAAACACTCAATCCTCGCCTCTTGTAAGCGCCATTATTTCGTCGGTTGTCATCTTGATCGTGGCACGTCCACGCAGATTGTCAATAAACCGCGCCAGTTTCAGACGTTTACTGAGGGCCGGCTGCGATATCCCCAGCAGTCTGGCGGCGATGGTCTGATTGCCGTTGGCACGGGTCATGGCCTCTTCCACCAGCAATTCGGCGGCTTCACCGAAGGTGGGCAGGCATTCCAGGCCGGCAAACAGATTGTGCCTGCTGCAATCTGATGCAAGCTGGTTCGATCTGGATTCCGGGCGTCTGATAATGTTCTGGAATGTTTCCATCGAGAGTACCCGGTCGCGGTGAACGCTGACGGCGTTGTACACCAGTGCTTTCAATTCGCGGATGTTGCCGGGGAAACTGTAGGTGGCCAGAAGCTGGGAAAGTTCCCGGGGCGGGGTCGGCTTCTTTTTGCCCAGGGCTTGGGCAGCCTCTTCCAGGAAATGATCCAGCAGCAGCGGGAGGTCGCCCTTTCTTTCGCGCAGCGCCGGAACATGAACCATGTGGGTACAGAGACGGTAATAGAGATCGCGCCGGAAGGCGCCTGCACCCTGTTTCAGAGCCAGATCCTGATGCGTCGCAACGATTATGCGGGCCTTGAGCCGTTTGGGACGATCACTGCCGAGCGGAAAATATTCACCCTCCTGGAGCAGGCGCAGCAGCTTGACCTGGGAGGCAATGCTCAGGTCGCCGATCTCATCCAGAAAGAGCGTGCCGTCGACCGCTTCCTCGATCATGCCGCGTCTGGGCTGATCGGCGCCGGTAAATGCTCCCCGCAGGTGGCCGAACAACGTGTCGGAGAATACCATGTCGTCCAGCCCGGCCACATTCACCGCCACCAGTTGGCCACGGCAGCCGCTCAATGTATGGGCGGCCCTGACGATCAACTCCTTTCCAACTCCGCTTTCCCCGGTAATCAGCAGCGGCTCGGAGCTTCCTGCCACCGCTTCGATATAGGAGAAAATGGCGGACATGCTGCGGTCGCAGGTCACTATGCCTGCAAACGCCTCGGGATGCTTCAGCTCGCCGGAAAGCATCCGGCTCGACATCTCGCGGTTCTGCCGCTCAAGCTCCAGCATGCGGATGGCGCGCAGAACCCCGCTGATCAAACGGTCTTCCTCGACAGTTTTGACAAAATAATCGAAAGCCCCCAGTTTGATGCAGTTGACCGCACTCTCGATCTGATTCATGCCGCTGATGACAATGACCGCTATTTCCGGATGGCGCTCGCGGATCTGAGCCAGAAGGTCTTCGCCCGACAAATGCGGCATGGTCAGATCAAGCAGAACCAGTCCGATGTTCTGTTTCTCAAGTATCTCCATTACATCGCGGCTGTCCTGGCAGGTGATGATATTGGAGATGCCGGCCGAGCGTTCCAGGGTCAGGCTCAAAGAGCGGAGCCAGGCGGATTCATCATCCACCAGCAGGATGCCGAAGGGGAGTTGTGATGCGGTCATGGCGCTATGTCCTCCTGATGCAGGGGAGTGTCAGGGTCACGGTCGTTCCCTGACCCGGAGCGGAGTCGAACTGGAGCGACCCGCAATGTTCCTGGACTATTCCGGCCGAAACCGACAATCCCAGTCCGGTCCCTCCGGTTTCACGTTTTGTTGTAAAAAACGGATCGGTCAGGCGGCTTAGATGCTCAGGCACAATGCCGGAGCCCTGATCCGCAATCGTGAGCAGCACGGCCTGCGCCGCCTGGTCATATGAAGTGTTGATGGTGATGCTCTGTTCACTGTCGGACAGCGCCTGGCAGGCGTTTAGAAGCAGGTTGACCAGTACCTGCTCGATTCTCTGGGAACTGCCCTGAATCAATGGCAAATCAGCGGCAAAGCTGGCTTTGAAATGGCTGGTAGCCTTGCGGATCGACGAATCCACCAGCCGGATGGCAGCCATCGCCACGCTGTTGAGATTGAACAGGTCGGTACTGGCGGCGCAGTCCTGTCTGGCAAAGTCTTTCAGATCTTCGACGATCCGTTTGATGCGGTTGGCGCCTTCCTGCATCTCTTCCAGCATGCAGGGAACTTCGCTGCGCATCCGGGAGTAGGGCAGGCCTCCCAGCATGAAATCGCCCTGGAGCCGGTAGCGCTCCTCCAGAACCTCTTCGGCATCATGATATACCTCCCTCAGAATCGGCATGTTCAGCAGGATCAGGCCATTGGGGTTGTTGATCTCATGGGCGACGCCGGCTACCAGAACCCCCAGGGAAGCCATCTTGTCGGCCTGGATCAGCTTGTCCTGATGGAGTTTCAGCTCTTCAAGAGCCCTTTTGCGCTCGGTCACCTCCAGCGCCAGCTCTTCCGTGCGCTGGGCGACTTTTTTCTGGAGCGTACGCGACCAGACCACTGTGCCGGCCAGGATCAGCAAGAGCGGCGACAGCAGCATGACCCCGTACCAGACCACCTTTTCCCAGGCGACCTTGGGAGGCCCCAGCACACCCAGCCAGCGGTCGTAGATTTCCTGGTACCGCCCGGTTTTTTTCAGGATTGCCAGCCCTTCGTTGAAGCGGGCCAGGAGCTCTTCGTTCCCTTTTTTGACGGCATAACAGTACTTCTGGGTGGAGATGTTCTTGGCGACCGGGACCAGGTTGGAGAGTTTGTGCTCCCGAATGATATACATGCCGGGCAGCATGGCCAGCACGGCATAATCATGCTTGCCGGAGGCCAGCAGGCGCAGCGCATCGGCCGGTGTATCAGTCATCACCAGATTATTGCTGAAGCCGAGTGAGGTCAGATAGTCGTGCATGATCCCGTCACGGAAAACGACAATCTCCTTGCCGCGCAGACCTTCGACCGAACTGATCGGCGGCGTCTCCCTGCGGGCAAAGATGGCGTGGTTTACGATGGTGTGCGGCGGAGAAAACGAGAGTGTCCTGGTGCGATCATCCGAAAACGAAATCCCCTGGAGGACATCCACAGAGCCATTCATCAGGGCGTTGCGCATCTCGGACCAGCCGCCGAAACGAAACTCGATCTGCATCCCCATCACATCGGCAATGGCCCTGGTCAGATCAACATTGTAGCCGGCAGGTTTTCCATCCTTGTCCAGAAATTCATAGGGTGGATAATCACGGTCTCCGCCGATAATGATCGAGTTGGGGGCCGCTTCGTACATATCCACCCCCTGTGCGGGATGCGGGTTGGACAGGGAAAGCAGGGCGCAGAGCAGAGCGGCCCCGGCTGTCAGAAATTTTGTGCGGCATTGAAGTGCAAGTGTATTCATCCGGCTGCTCCCCGAGGCATTTCAGTACCAGTGTTGTCCGGTTAGAAAATTGCAGTATGGTGTTTGGAATTGAAACAACGGCCTTGCACCCTCCCCCAGCCCCTCCCATCGAAGGGAGGGGGGTGGAAATCCCCTCTCCCCTTGTGGGAGAGGGCTAGGGTGAGGGGAAAAACTGCGAACCGCAATAACCTAACCGGAACTGCTGATTTCACTATCACTTTTTTAGGAAATGGTGTGAATAATAAACCCAGAAAAAGCATTTGGCCACAGAGAACACAGAGTTCACAGAGAAATATCAAACAGTTAAGACAAATTTCTGATACACAAGTCAGGTCTCACATAAAAAATGATTTTTCTGAATAATTCCTCTGTGTTCTCTGTGACCTCTGTGGCTAACAGCCGTTTTTGGGAAAATCAACTTTCTATTTGATAAATAAAAAATGCGGGGTATGCTTGCAGCCATGATAACTACGACAAGGCTGAACAACGGCGTGCGGGTTGTTACCCAGCACATCAAGCATATGCATACCGTCACCACCGGCATCTGGGTGGCCAACGGCACCCGGCATGAATCTCCGGAAAACAACGGGGTTGCCCATTTTATCGAGCATATGCTCTTCAAGGGCACCGAGCGCCGCAATGCGCGCCAGATTACCCGCGAGATCGACTCGATGGGCGGCATCCTGAACGCCTTCACCGGACATGAATATGTCTGTTACTACGCCAAGGTTCTGGCTGACTTCATGCCACGCGCCGTCGATCTTCTGGCCGACATTTTTCTGCACTCCACTTTTCCGGCGGATGAGATTGAACGGGAAAGAAAGGTTATTTTGCAGGAAATCAAAATGCGGGACGACTCTCCGGAAGAGTTCATTCATGACCGCTTTCACCAGAACTACTGGCAGGGGCAACTGCTCGGCATGCCGGTTCTGGGTACGATGGATACCGTCGGCAACCTCTCGCGCGACGCCATCATATCTCACAAAACCAGCCGCTATCGTCCCCAGGATATCATCATCGCCGCCGCCGGCAATGTCCAGCATGATCAGCTGGCCGCAATAGTAGAACCTTTTTTTTCATCCATCACTTCAAGTTGGACGCCAGAACCGGTTAATATTAAACACGATAAGCCTAAAGAACTGAATCTCAATGAAAGAGATATGGAGCAGACTCTGGTCTGTCTCGGCACGCGCGGTTTGAAGCATGACCATCCTGACCGCTATGCCCTTTTCCTGCTGACGACAATACTGGGGGGCGGGATGAGTTCCCGGTTGTTTGAGGAGATCCGCGAAAAAAGAGGGCTGGCCTATTCGGTCTATTCCTACATAATTTCCCATGCCGATGCGGGCTCGCTGGTGGTGTATGCCGGCACTGAAAAAGACCACTGCCTTGAAGTAATCGACATTTCCCGGCGCGAGATGAGCAGACTTGTATCCGAAGAAGTTCCGCAGGATGAGCTTGACGCCGCCCGCGAGCAGCTGAAAGGCAAGACGCTCATGTCGCTTGAGAGCAGTGACAATCTGATGACCAGGCTGGCCAAGAATGAAATATACCTGCGGAAACAGCAGAGTATTGAAGACGTTCTGGCCGGTTATGATGCCGTCAGCGGCCCGGATCTACAGAGGCTGTCAGGTGAGCTTTTCAGGAGCGAATATCTGCATCTGGAGGTGATGGGGCGCGTGACCGACCTTGGGCTGAATGAGGAGATGCTGGTGGTGTAGGGGCTTTTTCTGTGCGCCGGTTTTTTTGTTTTACAATCGGATCCGACGGATCAGTCAGATCCGACCGATCCGTCGGATTGAATCAAAAGGAGAGCACAGCGTGGCCAGAAAAAAAGTTACACC
>JACRCG010000311.1 GCA_016219145.1 Deltaproteobacteria bacterium
ACTCCGGCTCTCAATTCGACCCAGCCATTGTTGATATCTTCACCTCCATTCTGGAAGAAGGGATTTTCTTCCAGTCGCGCTTTAAAGATGCCCCTATCATGTATTATAACTCGGCTCCTTACGCCTGATACCACTACCAGACCCGCTATCAAGAGCCGCCCGTGCCTGCCCTTCTATCCGTTACAAACCTGCGCACCTCATTCCCGTCTCATCAAGGCGAAATAGACGCTGTCCACGGGGTCAGTCTCACTCTGGACAGAGGCGCAGTACTGGCTCTGGTTGGTGAATCAGGTTCCGGCAAGTCCATGACAGCGCTGTCCATCATGCGCCTTGTGCCACCACCCGGCCTTATCAGCTCAGGAGAGATAGTTTTTGAGGGGCGTAATCTGCCGGCACTGACCGAAGAAGAGATGCGTCTTGTCAGAGGACGTCGTATATCGATGGTCTTTCAGGAACCGATGACGTCTTTGAATCCGGTTCTGCGCATTTCCGACCAACTGAGCGAGCCTTTGATACTGCACAGCGGACTCTCACGCCGCGAGGCGCTTGACAAGGGAGTAGCTCTCCTGACCGAGGTGGGCATCCCGTCCGCCGGAGACCGGATGCGCGACTATCCGCACCAGTTGAGCGGCGGCATGCGCCAACGGGTGATGATCGCCATGGCGCTGGCATGCAACCCCGCCCTGCTGATTGCGGACGAACCGACCACCGCGCTGGATGTAACCATCCAGGCCCAGATACTTGAACTGCTTGACAGCCTGAGAAAATCCGCCGGACTGGCCATGCTGCTTATCACCCATGATCTTGGCATAGTCTCCGAGCGTTCGGATCATACCTCCGTCATGTATGCCGGACAGATTGTGGAATCCGCGCCGACAAAAATGTTGCTGACCAACCCGCAACACCCCTATACACAGGCTTTGCTGGCTTCTCTTCCCCAATATGCCGAGCCCGGTAAGCCGTTAAAAACCGTGGCGGCTCAGATGACCGGAATTAAAATGGATTCCACGGGATGCTCCTTTGCCGGTCGCTGCCCGATTGCGTCCGGAAACTGTTTTTCAGATACACAGCACCTGCAAGAAATTGAGCCGTATCACAGCGTACGCTGCTGGAAATGCCAATGAACAATCAACCAATACTGGCCGGAGCCGATCTGGTAAAGAAATTCAGGGTGGCCTCCCGAGGCAAAACAGCCACGCTTCTTACTGCGCTGGACGGTGTCAGCCTGCTTGTCGGCGCTGGAGAGACGCTTGGCATTGCCGGTGAATCCGGATGTGGAAAATCTACCCTGGCCAGGGTCATGGCTGGCCTGATGAAGCCGGAACAGGGCAGTGTCTGCTATCGCGGCGTCCAGCTGTCCGCTCTTTCAGCAGCAGAGCATGCCAGGTTCCGCCGCAGTACCCAGATGATTTTTCAGGATCCGTTCTCTTCCCTGAACCCGCGCATGCGGATTGGTGACAGCATCGCTGAGCCTCTCAAAATCGCCGGTATCCCGGCAGCCCGCCAAAGGGAGGAAGTTGCCCGGATAATGAATACGGTCGGCCTTGATGCAGGCTTGATAAACCGTTTTCCGGATGAATTTTCGGGGGGGCAGCGTCAACGTATCGGGATTGCCAGGGCCCTGGCGGCAAAACCTGAAATATTGATCGCGGATGAACCGGTATCTTCACTGGATATTTCCATCCAGGCCCAGATCATCAATCTGCTGATGCAGATGAAGAGTGATTTCAACCTTTCAATGATGATAATTTCTCATAACCTGATGGTGCTTCGTCACGTCTGCGATCGCATAATTGTCATGTATCTGGGATCAGTGGTTGAAATCGCTCCGGCTGCAGCGCTGTTCAACCGCTGTATGCATCCCTACACTGAAGCGCTGATTGCGGCCATTCCGGGATTTACAGATGCCTCAAACGATAAAAAAACATTACTGAAGGACGACCTGCCGTCACCCACCAGCATTCCCTCCGGATGCCGCTTTCATCCCCGCTGCCGCTACGCCGTGGAGATCTGCCGCCAGGAATCTCCACCATTAACCGAATATGCCGCAGGGCATGAAGCCGCCTGTCATCTGAGCAGGCAGCTATTCGGCTGATGTCTGCTTCACCGGTATCACAAACGTGAACCGGCTCCCTTTTCCAAATTCGCTTTCCACCCGGATCCTGCCGCCGTGCAGTTCAACCAGTTTTTTAGCCAGCAGCAGACCCAACCCGGTGCCCATATATTTCTTGGTTAGCGCAGGCTCAAGTTGCTGAAATGGTTGGAAAAGCTTGTCCATATCTTCCTCTTTGATACCGATGCCGGTATCGGCCACGCTGATTTCGATGAGATCAACGTCTGGTTCAATGTTCTCTGTTCGCTGTTCGCTGTTTTCTTCACAACCTTGAACCATAAACCTTGAACCTTGAACCAGCCGTGCACTTACGCACACACTCCCGCCCGCCTCAGTGAATTTGACCGCGTTACCGATAAGATTGAACATGACCTGCTGGAGCTTGTCCCGATCGGCTTCAATCTCGGTTTCAGGATCCGTTCCAATCTCCAGAGCAAGGGTGACGCCCTGCCTGGCAGCCTTGTCGTTAGAGGCACGCAGAGACGATTCCAGAAGGTCTTTCAACAGAAACCGGTGTGGATGAAGCTGCGTCCCCCCGGATCCAAGACTGGCAATCTGGAGGATTTCACCACAGGTTTCATGCAATCTTTCTCCGCTCTCAAGAATCGCCTGAGCGTACTGACGCTGTTTATCGTTTAATGGACCACTGAGGCCATCCAGCAGAACCTGAGAAAACCCGATTACCGAATTAAGCGGAGTTACCAGTTCGTGGGTAGTATTCGCCAGAAACTCGCTGCGCGCCTTGACCCCGGCCTCGGCCAGCACAAGCGCTTCCTGTAGATTTCTGTTGGCCTCCGCAAGTTCCATGGTCCTTTCCCGCACTTTGGATTCGAGTTCGGCGTGGAATTGTTTTACAGCCTCCACAGCCTTATAGTGTCTGATCGCGTTTTCCACCGTTATCGGAATCATCTTCAAATAATTTCGCTCAATATCCTTGATCAGGTAATCATAGGCCCCGGCCTTTAATGCCTCAACTGCGATCGGCTCGCTGCCGCTGCCGGTGACAACCACGACAGGCATATCCTTCGCCAGTGCAAGTACATCAAGGGCCGTCCCGTCACCAAGCGAATAATCTGCGATAAGGATGTCGAATTTTGCCGTTTCCAGAATCGCAGTAGCTTCAGTAACGGAGCCCGCTATAACCAGATCACAGGGCAGATGCTGCTCGGCCACGGAGCGCCGGAACGCCAGCTGGTCAACCCGGTCGTCCTCAACCAGCAGAATTCGGATGAGCGACGGAGAATCGATTTTATCATTTAGAGAATTCATGGTCTTTCCCTCTCATACATTCATACATTTCGTAGGGGCGCAATGCTTGCGCCCTTGCCGTATAATCGACGCAGTTGCCATCCATTGCTGCCATAGTCACCAGGGCGCCCCACCGGATCGCCCCTACATATCCCTCAACCTGCCTCTCTCTCAACCTCAACCTGCCTCTCACGGCACCTTGCCCTACGTCCAGTAATTATAAATTGTTCGTATCACCTCGACAAAACGATCATAGTCCAGCGGCTTTATGATGTATCCTGCCACATTCAGTTTAAGACTCTCGATCCTGCCGCTATCCTCATTCGACGTTGTGAAGACCACCACAGGCAGCCCAATCAATTTTTCGTCCTTCCGTAACTCGCGCAGAAACTCGATGCCGTTCATTTTCGGCATATTCAGATCGAGCAGGATTATGCAGGGCAATGCTGCCCCGCTCCGCAGCAGCTCAAGCGCCTCAAGACCGTTTCCGGTGATGTCGAGCCTGTTTGTGATCTGCAAATCCTTGAAGGCCCGCTTCACCGTCATCTGATCAACCAAGTCGTCCTCTACCAACAGTATCGATAGATTTTCTTTCATATCAAAACCTCGTCAATAATTTACCTGCTAAACACGATAAAGCCGGGCTACAGCCCCCCCCCCCCCAGAGAGGCCTTCGGGAGCGCCTGAAGACTATCTCCGCCGGCCTCTGCCCCCTCAGCAACGGTATATGGCAGCGTAAACCAGAAGGTAGATCCTTCGCCGATCCTTGATTCCACCCAGATCGTACCGCCGTACATCTCTACTATCTTTTTTGCAATCGTAAGCCCGACGCCGGTGTTCTCAACCTCATCCCTCGGTTTCAGGGTCTGGAACATCTGGAATATCTTATCGAAATACTTCTCCTCTATCCCGGGGCCATTGTCGGAAACATAGAAGGCATATACCTGCTTTTTACCCTTCGTTTTTTTACCCTTTGCCCCTGGCTCTTCGTCACGGCAGCCGACCCGGATCTCTCCGTTCGGCTTATCCAGATGTTTCACCGCGTTGCTGAGCAGATTCTGAAACAGCTGATATATCCTGGTCTTTTCGCAGACGACGGTCGGCAGCGGCGTCTCGATCGTCACCGCGACTTCCTCCGGCGGAGCCAGAAGATCGATAACTTCATTCACCACCATGGTAAGATCCACTGACGTGCTCTCTTCGCTGATCCTGCCGACACGCGAGTAATTCAGTATGCCGTCAATCAGACCATTCATGCGCGCCGTACGCTGGACGAGCAGGTCCAGAGTCTCCTGCCCCTCCTTATCCAGTTTGTCGCCATAATCCGCTGCCAGCCAGTTTGATAGAGAGGTGATAGCGCGCAGCGGAGCTTTTAAATCGTGAGAGACGACGTAGGCGAAGGATTCAAGTTCTTTGTTGCTTTCCTCCAATTGCCGCGTCCGCTCCGCCACACGCTGTTCGAGGTCTTGATTCAGTTTTACAATCTCCGCTTCGATTTGTTTACGCGCAGTGATATCCCTGACTGTAGCCTGTAGCACCTGTTTTTCATCATAATAAAATGCCGTCAGCATCACATCGGCAAAGAAATCTTCACCGTTAGCTCTTTGATGCACCCACTCAAAAAAGTTACTACCTTTCTCGAAAGCCACAGAGATTTTTTCGTTCGCCGCCGTCAGCGAATCCAGTCCGTCAGGCTGTTGCTGGGGCGATATCTGTGATGGGTGCAATCTGGTAAACTCTTCTTTTGACGACAATCCAAACATGCTCAGTGTTGCGACGTTACAGTCAAAAAAGCCGTTTTCATCGAGCATCATGATCGCATCTGTCGCGCTTTCGTACATCGCGCGAAATCTATTCTCGGAGTACTGAAGCTCTGATGTCCGATCCACTACCTGTTTTTCCAATTCACCGCTGTAACTCAGCAGCGAGTCCCGCGCGATGCACAACTCAGCGGCCATTTTATTAAAGGCGTTCGCAAGATCGCCTATTTCGTTATCCTGCTGCACTGCAGACCGGCACTCCAGATCGCCGGCGGCCACGCGATCGGCGCTCTCCTTCAGTAGTATCAAAGGGGCGGTCAGGCGGCGGCTAAGCAGCATGAAAAGCGGAATAAGCAGAGCGACAATAAAACTGCACCCCGCAACCATCATAATCAGGAAGGTCTTGTTTGTTTGCGCCACTGCTCTGCCGGTCAGATCCTTTTGCTGGTTTGTTATCTCGGCAACCAATTTATGAGAAAAGAGTATTTTGCCGTATCCGGCGATCTCGTTTCCCGACGAGATCGCGAAGATGGCCGTACCCCCATCCGGGGATTCATATATCTTCAGTTTATCCACTTTCAGGGCGGAAACGGCTTCCTGTAATGATGTTCCGTAAGAACTATTTTCAGGAGTTCCATCAGTTAAAACTATCCCGGAAGTATCGGTGATCAGTGCATATTCTACGTAAAATTTATTTTTTAATTCCTGTATTTCAACGTTTATTTTCGCTATATCCAGATGGTACAGGCTGTTGAACAGGTTGCGGCTTTGATATTTACAGATGCTTTCAATTACCTCCTGATGGAGCCGTTCGGTTGTTTCCCAGGTACTCTTCTCAAGTCCCCTGTTCAAAGTTGCGGTACTTTGCCGAAACACAATCATTGTCGTGAGAGCGCCCGCTATGATGATGCCGCCGCATATA
>JACRCG010000312.1 GCA_016219145.1 Deltaproteobacteria bacterium
AGAGCCGAAACAGGCCGGTGAGCGACGCATCGAGCTCCTGGCCGAAGCTGAGCCGACCCTGATGATCGGATTTCATAAGCCGGCCATCCTGGCCGAGGACGATTATGTCTTTGACGTGATCAACATGGTCCTGGGCAGCGGGCGCACGTCACGCTTCTATAAGAAGTTGGTGGTGGAAAAGCAGATTGCCGCCGATATCGGGACCTTTGATGCGCCGGGGAGCCGCTTTCCGGGACTGTTCGTGATCGGCGCCACTCCCAGGACGCCGCATACGGTCGGCGATGTTGAAGCGGCAATCCTGGCTGAGCTTGAGCTGTTGAAGACCGAGCCGGTCAGTGCCCGCGACCTGCAGCGCATCCTCAACAAGATCGAGTATGAAGAGGCCCGTCGCATGGGGACAAACGGCGGGCTGGCCCGCAACCTGACAGAATACGAGGCGGTGGCAGGCAACTGGCGCTACATGACAGAATACCGCTCCAGGGTCTCAAAGGTTTCTCCGGCCGATATCCAGCGGGTAGCCAGGGAATACTTCACCCGCGAGAACCGCATGGTCGGATTTATCACAAAAAAGGGGGGTAACGGTAAATGAGACGTCTGATTATCTCCATGCTGCTGGTCATTGTTTCAATTACTGCGACATTCGCCGGAGAGCTGCCAAAGGCCGATCCGCGCAACATGAGTTTTCCGGAGCTGCGTTTCGAGATTCCGCAGGCAGAACGCGTCGTTCTTGATTGCGGCATGCCGGTTTATCTGCTGCGCGATACGGAACTTCCGATTATCAACATGACCGCCATGGTACGTACCGGCTCGGTCTATGAACCGGCCGGCAAGTACGGGCTGGCCGGCATGACCGGAACACTCATGCGTAGCGGCGGTGCCGGTGGACTTGCCCCCGAGAAGATGGACGACGAACTGGAGTTCATGGCTTCGGCAGTTGAAAGCGGAATCGGGATCGACATGGGCACGGTTTCCCTGACGGCGCTGACAAAAAACCTTGATCGGACCCTCAGAATCTTCAGGGATGTAATGCTCAGCCCCGATTTCAGCGAAAAGCGGATAGAAATTGCCCGCAACCAGGCCATTGAGGGGCTGAGAAGGCAGAATGACGATCCCAAGGAAATCGCCGGACGCGAAATCGGCCGGGCCATTTATGCCGGGCATCCGCTCGGTTCGGTTCCCACCTTCGATTCCATAGCCTCCATAACCCGAAAGGACATGCTTGATTTCCACGGTCGTTTTTTCCGGCTCGACAACATGATACTTACCGTTGCCGGTGATTTCGACCGGACAGCGTTGCTCAAGGAACTTAACTCCGTTTTCGTGCCCTCTTCAAAGAAACCAGCTCTGGCCGAGGCGATGGTTCCGCAACCGCAACCGCAGTCCCGGCCGGAAGTGATATATGCCAAAAAGGACGTTAACCAGACCGTAATCCGCATGGGGCATCTGGGGTTGACCAAGGACAGCCCCGACATCTACGCCGTGCGGATTCTTGATTACATACTTGGCGGCAGCTTTACTTCGCGCCTGACAACGGAAATCCGTACCAACCGGGGACTGGCATACAATGTCGGCAGCCATTTCGATATCGGCCGCCGCTTCACCGGAAGTTTTATCGCCGAAACCGAAACAAAGGCTGAATCAACCATCAAAACCATCGGCCTGATAAAGGAAATTATAATCCGTATGACCAGGGAACCGGTCAGTGACCAGGAGTTGAAGACCGCCAGGGAATTCATGATCAATTCCTTCATGTTCGGATTTACCAGCCCGGCGATTATTGTCTCCCAGCGTGCCAGACTGGAGTACTACGGATATCCTGATAGTTACCTGGACAAGTATCGCGAAAATATTGCCAGAGTAACCAAGGAAGACGTGCTGAATGCGGCCAGAAAATATCTGAAACCGGAGGCTTTCAAGCTGGTGGTTGTTGGGGATGCGTCAAAATTCGATGGGGCTCTTTCTTCGCTGGGAGATGTGAGGACGTTGGATCTGAAACTGAATTATCCGGAGTGAGGTGGTCAAGCATGGCGAAATTCGAGTGGGACAGTAGCATAGAATTGGGCATCCCGGCTATTGACGAACAGCACAAGGCGCTTTTTGGCTGGGTGAATGAATTGAATGATTCCGTCATGCGTGGCGACGGATCGGAGACTGTCGCTGATTTGATCTGGAACCTGATCACTTATGTCACGGAACATTTTACCGCTGAAGAGCAACTGATGCTGGCCTGCAGTTATCCCGGACTTGCCTCGCACCGCAAGGAACACGACCAGTTTGTCGAAAGGCTGAGAAATATCCAGGTTGAATTCATTGACGGGCACCGGATGAGTGAAAAAATTCTTGATTTTCTGGTTGACTGGCTGGTGTGCCACATCAAGGGGACCGACCAGAGTTACAGCCTCCACATGCGCAAGCAGGGAGGAGAGCTTTTTGCCGACAATCGTCCGGCGATTATGTCGGCGACCTTGATGCCGTCGACGGCGGAACTCATGATTCCCCCGGCATAGCCGGCGCCTTCGCCGGTCGGGTAGAGCCCTTTGATTGTCAGGGATTCGCAGCTTGTGTCACGCAGAATCCGCACCGGTGCCGAGGTGCGGGACTCGATGCCGATGAGGGTTGCTTCCGCGGTTACGAAGCCCCTCAATTTCCTGCCGAAATCTACAATTCCTTCCCGTAGTGTATCGATAATGAACGCTGGAAGCACCATCCCCAGATCGGTTTCACGGATACCGGGTCGATAGCTGGCTTTGACGGTTGATTTCCCGGGAAGCCTCAGGAAATCCAGCATGTTCTGGGCCGGAGCATGGTACCCACCTCCGCCGGCCGCGTAGGCCTGCCGCTCCCATCTGCGTTGCAGTCGCACACCCGCCAACGGCCCGCTACCGTCAAAGTCGTCTTCCCGGACATTTACCACCAGCGCACTGTTGGCAAAGGGAGAGTTGCGCAGCTGTCCGCTCATGCCGTTGGTGACGACCCCTCCTGTTTCGGATGATCCTGCCACGACAATTCCGCCCGGACACATGCAGAACGAATAGGCGCTACGCCCGTTGCTGTTGTTCCAGGTCACCGCATAGTCGGCTACCGGTAAGGCAGGATGCCTGTCGGCGCCATACTGGATACGGTTAATCAGTTCCTGCGGGTGTTCCACCCGCAACCCCATTGCGAACGGTTTTCTCTGCAGGGCAACCTGGCGTCGTTCAAGCAGTTCGTATGTATCGCGGGCGCTGTGCCCGGTTGCCAGGATCAGGTGATCGCAAGGCAGCTCCTCGTTGTCATTGACAGTCAGTGAAACAAGTCTGTCGTCAGCCTTATTGATGCCGCTCATACGGCAGCCGAAACGGATAGTGAATCCCTTGTCAAGCAGATGCCGGCGTATGGCACTGATAACGGTCCTGAGCCGGTCGGTGCCGATATGCGGCTTGGCCAGATAGCGCACCTCGGGTTGTGCGCCAAAGGCAACCAGCTGCTCGAGAACCCATGGTACAAGGCTGTCCTTGGATCTGCAGGTGAGCTTGCCGTCGGAAAAGGTACCCGCACCTCCCTCGCCGAACTGGACATTGCTCTCCGGGTCAAGCACGCCGTCTTTCCAGAAACGCTGCACTGCCAGTGCCCTCAATTCAACCGGTTCTCCCCGTTCGATGATCGTCGCGCACAAACCATGCTGTGCCAGTCGCAGCGCAGCAAACAGTCCTGCCGGGCCGCTGCCTACTATTACGAGGTGCTTTTGCGAAGTAACCTTTGCGATCGGTTGCGGTTTGATGTCCGGTTGCCATTCCAGATCCGGGTTGTCGGTGAGTTTTTTTTGCAGGGCATTTTCGGTTTCGAAAGAGATGGTGTAGACCAGTTTGATATTCTGTTTTTTCCGGGCATCCACCGCTTTGCGGATGATGCGGACGTTACTCAAGGCAGTAGCCGGCAACGCCAGTTTTGACGCCAGGATTTCCGGCAGAGACTCTTCGCTGTCATTTGGAGAGAGGATAAGATTACGATAGATAAAAGGCATATGAGGGGCGTTACAGATATTTCCTGCGTTCCATTAGCTGTTCTACTATGATGACGATATCCACCGGCTTGGTGGATTTGGGAATATGGACCTTGGCGCCCATTTCCGGGGCTTCGTGTTCGTGTGGCGACTCCTGGAACATTGATGTCAAGAGTACAATGATCGGCGGGTTGTCTCCTGCCAGTCGGCCGATCTCCATGCAGGTGCTTACCCCCCCCATGCGAGGCATGACCAGGTCTGAAATCACGGTGTCAGGGGCGTTTTCCAGATATGATTTCACTCCTTCTATGCCATCATTGGCACTGAATACGGTAAAACCGTTCTCTCTGAAATTGTCCGTCAGGACCTTCAAAAAAAACGGGTCATCATCAATAATCAGGATTTTTCCTCGTGATTCAGGCATGTCGATATGGTTTGAATCCTGTGCAGGTGGCATTTATACCCACTGATAGTACACTACATCGTCCATAAAATGAAAGAGAGAATGAGCTTTAGTGATAGACCGGAAAATCCAGCCGAAAGACGGTTCCAGCCGAAGAAGTGCTTTCGACAACCATGCTGCCTTCATAGATGTGGGCAATGCGTTGCGCCACCGGGAGTCCCATGCCGGTCCCGCAAGTCTTGGTGCTGAAGAACGGCTCGAATATATTCGGCAGGATGTCTTGCGGTATCCCACCGCCACTGTCGCCGACCCTGACGGTTACCCGCCTGTTTTCCTCTGAAATATCTATGGTAAGTCTACCCCCCTGGTTCATCACGTCCAGTGCGTTAAGGAACAGGTTGGTGAAGATCTGCTCAAGTTCGGCCGGATCGGCTTTGATTGGCGATGGAATGACATGGTAATGCCGCTCAACCAGTATCTTCCTGGTTTCGATCTGTGGTGCAAATGCTTCCAGCGCAGTGTCAATGACATGGTTCAGCTGTACATCCGATGTGATGGAACGGGTCCTGCGGGATGCATCCAGCAATTTGCGGATGATAGAATCCACCCGCTCGATTTCTTTCAGAATTTTGGACTGGTATTCCAACTGATCCGGATCCAGAGTGTTCTGTCGCATCAGTTGAACGAACAATGCGATGGAGTTGAGCGGATTGCGGATTTCATGTGCCATCCCGGCTGACAGGTAACCGAGCGCGGCCAGTTTCTCTGATTGCACAATCTCGTTCTGTGCCGCCTGAAGTGCTTCAGTCTTCTCACGGACCCTCTTCTGCAGATCCTGGTTCCACTGTTCAATTTCTTTCAGAAGCCGGTCATGTTCCAGTTGCAGTTTGAAGTTGTGACGTTCGATTTCCCTTATCTTGAGCACATTTTCCAGGCGCTCGATCAGGTTACGATTGTTGAAAGGCTTGAGGATGTACTCGGATGCGCCCGCCTTCATCAGCTCAACAGCGATCTCTTCACTTCCCTTGCCCGTGAACATGACCACATACGTGTCGGGGTAGCCGGACTTGATCTGTTGCAAGGTAGACAAGCCGTCAATCTCCGGCATCATATAATCGAGCAGGACCAGTTCAGGTGAGTGTTGGGAAATAAGCTGTAAACCGGCGCTTGCGGAGAGGGCGGTAAATACTCTGAATCCTTTCTTGGAAAGAATCAGCGCGGTAAGCTCCAGAATATTAGGATCGTCATCGATGATAACAATGGTAGCTTTTGGTGCAAGGGTCTGATTTTCTGTCAGCATGTGTTGAATATCAGCCTCTGTGTGGATAGCAGGGTTGCATTCTCATGCATTTGGCAGCCTTATAGTCATTACCGGGCAGTTTGCGGAGCGTACTACACGTTCGGCGGTGCTGCCGAAGAGAATATGGTCAAGG
>JACRCG010000313.1 GCA_016219145.1 Deltaproteobacteria bacterium
TAAAGGATTCAGAGCTTGTTTCCGACGTGATAAAGACCGCTGTAACCGGATTTATCAAGGGTTCGCAACCGGTGATACAGGAATGGAACGCCTCCGAGGAGACCGCTCTGGTTATTTTGAGGGTCGGGGTGAACGGACCAAAGAGTTTTGCTTCAGTAATGTATGAAAAGATTCTGTCGGAGCCAAGAATAAAAAAAGAGCTTGATAAGCCAGCCTACACCCATCCCGCAGACGCTCCTGCCGCAGCGCCCTCTGTCACGGTTTACGATGGTCTGGTGATCGATGCCACCGACTACAGCTTCCGCCCGGCATTGATCAACCGTATTTTCAACTCCAAGGGCGAAGTGCTTTATGACCCTGCCAAAATCAGCCAGAAGGTGCTGGTTGAACAGGGCTGTGGCGAGTATACCAACAGTGTTGACAAGGCCAGAGCCGCTTTGCGAAAGCGTGGTGTGAAAAACCCTCTGCTGGTCAAGGCTTCCGGCACGGTCAGTCCGTCTGATCTACAGGTGGCGGATGAAACGGCGGCACAGATTTTCACTGCCAATCAGGCCAACGGTTTTATGGCGGACGCACGGGTAGCGTTCGTGCTCAAATAGCGTGGAAGGCGGCAGTTCACAGCCCCGCAGGCCGGTTACAGGCAGGCGGGGCTTTTTTTGTAACTGAACTTGAATTACAGGAGATGCTGATGAATCGCCGTAATTTTGTCAAATCTGTTGGAACATTGACCCTGATGGCGCCGCTTCTGATCAGAGAGGCGCTGGCGGCCGTGGATCAGCCGCTGGTGGCGGTTGCAGAAGGGAGCGACTACACTGCTATTACCCGTCGAGCCATCAACGCCGTCGGTGGTATGAAAAAGTACGTCAAGCCTGGTGATGTTGTGGTCGTAAAACCGAACATGGGTTGGGATCGTTCGGTTGATCTGGCCGCCAACACACACCCGCTGGTAGTCAGGGCTGTGGTTGAAGAGTGTCTGGCGGCCGGCGCCAGAAAGGTCAAGGTGTTCGATAATACCTGTAATGACTCCAGGCGCTGCTACGTCAACAGCGGAATCGAGAATGCCCTTAAAGGCATGAAAAATGTGGAGTGCAAGCAGATAGAGCCGGAACGTTTCAAAAAAGTGCCACTGAATGGGCAGTTTTTAAAGGAGTGGGAACTTTACGACGAGGCGTTGTCGGCTAATGTCTACATTAATGTGCCGATAGCCAAGCATCACGGCCTGTCCAGGTTGACACTCGGTTTGAAAAATGTGATGGGGATCATGGGGGGCAATAGAGGCTATATCCATCGTAATCTGGACAGTGCCATTGCCGATGTAAATGCGTATTTCAAAGCCCATCTGACGATTATCGACGCCACACGTATTTTGACTGCCCATGGGCCGCAAGGCGGCAACATTGCTGATGTCAGGGTTACAAACAAGGTGATCGCCTCAACCGATATAGTGGCTGCCGACGCTTTTGCCACGACACTGTTCGGCTTGAAGCCAGCTGACATTCCGCTTACTGTAGCGGCCCACAAACGTGGTCTTGGCGAGATGAACCTGGACAGAATCAGAGTAGTGCGGGTGTAGCCTTTGAAGAACCCCCCCCCAAGGATATCCCAGCTGTTTTTTCTGGCAATTTTTCTGGTTCTGTTTGTGATGACGGAGTATCGCGGTCAGGATCAAATCAATGCCGCCGTAAATTCGTTTTTCAGAGCGGATCCACTGGTGCTTTTCAGTTGCCTGCTGGCCGAAAAGGCCTGGAACTGGCTGCTTCTGCCGGCAGTTTTAATGGTGCTGGCCACGCTTCTTCTGGGACGTTTTTTCTGCGGCTGGATCTGTCCGTTGGGCACGCTGCTGGATCTGGTGACACCTGCAATCCGGAAGAGCGCTCCGATCAGCCTGCTGAAAGGGAATGCCAGATACTGGCTCCTGATTCCATTGTTGTCGTCCTCGCTGTTCAATCTCAACCTGAGCGGTCTTCTTGACCCGATCGCAATACTGCTGCGCGGGCTCACTTTTTTGTTATATCCACTCCTGGGACTTACGGCACGGGAGGGGTGGGTCAATCTTTACCAATTGATCGGCGAGCGCCGCGATTCGCTGGCCCCGGCATACAATCTTTTCCGCGATAATCTTCTGCCATTCAGGGACACACTCTATCCGCTGGCATTTTTTTCCGCATTGCTGCTGATAGCTATTTTCGCTCTTGAACGCTACGAGACGCGCAACTGGTGCCGAAATCTCTGTCCGCTTGGAACCTTGCTGGGCTGGCTGGGGCGCTTTTCATTTTTTAATCGTGTGCCGAAAGGGGTGTGCGGGGATTGCGGCAAGTGCCGTGAACTCTGTCCGACCACCTTTGATCAGGGCATTCTGAACAAATCGGAGTGCATTCTCTGTCTGGATTGCCAGACCGGCTGCCCGCATAACCGGATTACGTTTGATGCGCGACTTGAGTTTCTGCCGGAGAGACCGCTTGTGCCGGAGCGGAGAGTCCTGCTGGGCGGGATGGCATCCGGCCTGCTGCTGGCAATCCCGGCACGCTTCAGATCCCCGGAAAAGCTTTCCCGCTTGATCCGCCCACCCGGTGTGCGCGATGAAAGCGATTTTCTGAAAAAATGTGTCCGCTGCGGCGAGTGTATGAAGGTATGTCTGAAAAACGCCCTTTACCCTTCAGCCTGGCAGGCGGGTGTTGAAGGGTTTTATACGCCGCTGGTTATTCCGCGTCTGGGGTATTGCGAATATAACTGCACCCTGTGCGGGCAGGTCTGCCCGACCGGAGCAATTCCAAACCTGCCGGTTTCGGCAAAACGGCGCGAAGTGATCGGTAAGGCTGTTTTCGACAAGGGACATTGCCTGCCGTTTGCAAAGAGGATTGATTGTATTGTCTGTGAGGAGCATTGCCCGATTCCGGATAAGGCGATTCGCTCCCGGGAGGTAAAGATAATCGGGTTTGATGGTGTGCCGAAAATAGTCAAAGAGCCCTACGTGGTAGATGAAATCTGTAACGGCTGCGGAATCTGTGAGTTTGTCTGTCCGGTCGAAACAAAGGCCGGTATTGAGGTCTTCTCGGTCAGGAACCGCAATCCGGTTGCAGAGCAGGTATCAAGCTCACCTCACGTTGATGCGTATGGCCAATCCGGGTATGGTTCAAAATAGCTTTCTTTATCTTCCTGCAAAAAAAAGCGCCCTCGAATCGAGAGCGCTTTTTTTTTGCAGGAAGATCAGCCTGAACTACATCTTGTGGCACTTCCCGCAGTCGTCCTGAACCGAGAAGGCATCTTTGCCCTTGTTGTGGCAGGCTCCGCAGGATTTGCCGGCTTCCATGTCACTCATGCTCGCCTTAAGCGCCCCGGCTTTGAAAGGGAATATCTTGGTGTGGCAATCAGCGCACTTGTAGTTTTGCAGGTGGAATTCGTGACTGAAGGTGGCCTCTCCGCCGGCGGTCTTGAAGCTGATGATGCCCGGTTTCAGTCCTTTATGGCACTTGCCGCAGTCACCGCTGGCAGCAAAGGCATCCTTGCCGTTATGACAGCTTCCACAGGATTTGCCTTTGAACATGTCTTCCATGGTAGCTTTGCCGACAACCGCCCGGTAGGGGAATATTCTGGTGTGGCAATCAGTACACTTGTATGCCTGAAGATGGAATGAATGGCTGAATGTTGCTGATGGAACATTTTTCAAGGGAAAGGTGATGTCTTTAGTCTTGAGCCCTCTATGGCAGCGGTCGCAGTTTGCAGTCACCGCAAAGGCGCGTTTGCCGTTGTGACAGGAGCCGCAGGTGCGCCCCTTTTCCATGTCGGCCATGGTCACGCCCTTCTCCTTGGTGATGACCTTGCCATCGTGGCAACCTTTGCAGGTTCCGCCGGTTTTGGCAATATGTTTTGAATGGCTGAAAACAGCGGTGCCAAGCCCCTTGATCGAGTACGACACATCTTTTGGAGCCCCTTTGTGGCAACGGATGCACTCTTTCTCGCTGGCAACGCTGAAAGCCTTCATGCCGGTGTGGCAGGAGCCGCATGATTTGGTCTTCTCCATCTCGGCCATGGTGAAACGCTTGCGGTTTTTCAGGTTGAAGATGGCATCATGGCAGACCTTGCAGTTGTTGTTGTACTTACTCAGGTGAAATTTATGATCAAAAACGACCGGATCGGCATTTTTGAAAGTGAAGTTGATATTTTCAGCTGCTCCGGCAATTACAGCTGTCATGAGCAATAACGCCAGGGCTGTCAGTGAAATGATTTTCCTCATGGTCCGGCTCCTCCTGATCGTCTAATGGCATGAAACCGCAACACTATACAGCCGGAGATGCTGGTCGTCAATTGTAAAGTGCGGCTCCATGTCACTGCGAGCCCGGTTTTGCGGTTGATACGATTCATGCGCTGTGATATAGGTTGACACTAATTTAAAGGCTCGGGTGACCACTATGATAACGCTGGACCGCTTGATTGAACAGGCTCTTCTGGAAGATATCCACACCGGTGACATCACCACCAGGGCGGTTGTTCCGCAGCGACGTCCGGCTGAGGCCCGTCTGATTGCCAAAGAGGATCTGGTAGTTGCGGGGCTGTCGATAGCCGGTCGGGTGTTTGCCCGTCTTGACCCCGGTATTATCTTTACGCCACTGTTCGAAGATGGCAAAGCAGTCTTGAAAGGCTCGGTATTGGCAACTGTGAGCGGGGATGCTGCCGATCTTCTGATGGGCGAGCGTGTGGCTCTCAACCTGCTTCAAAGGATGTGCGGCATCGCTACGCTTACCTCCCGTTTTGTTGAGGCAGTTTCCGGTACCAAAGCCCGCATAGTTGACACCCGCAAAACAACTCCAGGCCTGCGGGAAATCGAAAAATATGCCGTCCGGACCGGTGGCGGTATTAATCACCGTACCGGCCTCTACGACGGTGTTCTCATAAAAGAAAATCATATCACTGCCGCCGGCGGCATAGCAGAGGCCATCAGCCGCGCCCGTGCCTACATTCCTCACACGCTTAAGATTGAAATTGAGACCGAGACGCTTGCCCAGGTGGATGAAGCTCTGGCGGCGGGGGCCGACATCATAATGCTGGACAACATGAGCCTGGACGAGATGCGTTCGGCTGTTGCAGCCATAGCCGGCCGTGCTCAGGTGGAGGCCTCGGGCGGGGTCAATCTTGACACTGTGCGTGCCATTGCCGAAACCGGGGTTGATATCATTTCGGTCGGCGCTCTTACCCATTCTCCCCGGGCCATGGATATCTCCATGCTGCTGGACTGACTTCAATGCATCCCAAAGCCGGCATCATACTGCGCCTGTTCCGCGAGGAAGGCGGGTTTGTATCAGGTGAACACTTAAGCAGAGAACTGGGAGTGTCCCGCACCGCAATCTGGAAGCATATAACGACACTCCGCGAGGCTGGCTACTCCGTCGAGGCGGTTCCGTCACGCGGTTACAGGCTGATCTCGGCTCCGGACCTGCTGGACGCCGAGTCAATCCGGCCATACCTGGAGAGTAAATGTATCGGTCAGAGCTTGGTCTGCCTTAAACAGACCCTGTCCACCAATGCTGATGCCTTCAAGCTCGCCGAGCAGGGAGCCGCCGAGGGCACGGTCGTCATGGCTGATTCCCAGAACGCAGGAAAGGGGCGCCGTGGGCGCTTCTGGGCGTCACCTGAAGGGGTCAACCTCTACTGCTCGGCAGTGCTTCGTCCCCTGATAATGCCGCATCAGGCGCCGCAATTGACATTTCTCTCCGCCGTAGCCGTCGCGCGGGCTATTGAAGCGACAACGGCTCTGAAGCCCGAGATCAAGTGGCCCAATGATGTGCTGATTTCCGGCAGGAAAGTAGCGGGCCTCTTAAACGAGATGAGCGCCGAAACAGACGGGATCAACTTTGTGATTCTTGGTATCGGTGTAAATCTGAATATGACAGCCGACCAGTTTCCGGATGATCTGCGGCATCCGGCTACCTCCATAATGCTGGAGTCCGGATCAAAAGTTGTCAGGTCACATTTTGCCGCCTCAGTGCTTAATGAACTGGATAAGCTGTACGCCGTTTTTCTGCTGTCCGGTTTTGCTCCGGTACGTCAGGAATGGCAGCAGCGCTGCAATGCCGGCGGTCGGCAGATAGTGGTCAGTGATGCTGGAGTTGATTGTCTCAGCGGGCTTTTTGCAGGTATTGACGAAGATGGGGCATTGCTGCTGCAGACCGGTTCGGGCCGGATTGAAAGGGTAGTCAGCGGCGATGTAAGGGTGATCTGAATGTTATTGGTAATTGATGTCGGCAACAGCAACATAGTGCTTGGTGTATATGATCAGGAGAAGCTTTTACGCAGCTGGCGGCTCTCGACCGACAAGTCGCGCACCTCTGATGAATACGCGGTACTGCTGTATAGCCTCTTCGGGCAGGCCGGTCTCGGATTTCAATCAGTGAGCGCCTGCATAATTTCCTCGGTTGTTCCTCCCCTGACCGGTGTCATGGAATCAATATCTCTTGACGTTTTCAATCTGACCCCCTATGTGGTCGGGCCTGGCATAAAGACCGGTATGCCGATCCATTATGACAATCCCCGTGAAGTAGGCGCTGACAGGATTGTTAACGCCGTGGCCGGTTATGAAAAGCACAAATGCCCTCTTGTTATCGTAGATTTCGGCACTGCCACCACCTTTGACTATGTCAACGCCAAAGGCGAGTACTGCGGAGGAGCGATCGCCCCCGGCCTTGCCATTTCTCTCGAAGCTCTGTTCCAGCGCGCAAGCAAATTGCCTCGGGTGGATATCGTCAAACCGCCTCTGGTAGTAGCCAAGAATACGGTCAACTCCATGCAGGCCGGTATTTTCTACGGTTACGTCGGTCTGGTGGACGGCATTGTCGAACATATCCGCGCCGAGTGTCACGAGAAGTTCCGGGTAATAGCCACTGGCGGCCTGGCGGCCCTGATTGCGCCGGAGTCCAAAACAATAGATGAAGTGGATGAGTTTCTGACGCTGGACGGATTGCGGATATTGTATGAGAGGAATCGGTAGGGAAACCACCCCCTCTCCCCGACCCTCTCCCACAAGTGGAGAGGGAGCTTTAAAGCATCCCCTCCCTTTATGGGAGGGGATTGAGGGGAGGGTGATTTGATCCATGAAATCTGATTACAACGGAGGAAACATCCGATGAGAATTTTACTGATCGCCTTTGCTGCCCTGCTGCTTCCGCATACTCTGCTGGCCGGGCAGTCTGTCATCCTTGATGCCGATGGCTATGCCTGCATGGGGGATGATAAATCCCGCAAGCAGACCGAAGAGCTGGCTGTCAAGGACGCCAAGCGCTCGGCCGCCGAGTCTGCTGTCACCTACATCCGTTCCGAAACCCAGGTCAAGGACTCCGCTCTGGAGCAGGATCTTATCTCGGCTTACTCCAGCGCCAGCGTAAAGCTGCTTAAAGAGCTGCATAAGGAGTGGTACAGGGACGCGGCTGCGGGAGACTGCTTCCGGGTACGGCTGAACTTTGAGGTCGTGCCGGACGAAAAGGCTGTGGCTCGCCTGGCGAACAGGGACCGGCAAGCGGCGCAGGATGACCCGGCGGCACCTCTCGCTGTCAAGGTCTGGACCGCCAAATCGGTTTATGCCGGCGGTGAAAAGATGCGGGTCTTCATCAGGGGGAACCGCCCCTTCTACGGCCGGGTGGTCTACCAGGACGCTTCCGGAGCAAGACTGCAGATTCTTCCCAATCCCTACCGGAAAGAGAGCTACTTCAACGGAGGAGTTGTCTATGAAATTCCTTCCGGTGAAGATCGTTTCGAGCTGGTGGCCTCACCCCCCTACGGCACCGAGCGGGTCACGCTCTACGCCAGCACCTCACCGGTTGGAGAAGTGGAACTGACGGCGCTTGGCGGCGTTTATGAGATAAAGAGCGCTGACGTGGGCTCGGGAACAAGGGGGATAAAACTGGCGCCCAGGGAGAGCGGGGCGCCGGTCGCTGCCGCCTTTGCCGAGGCATCAGCCGAACTTGGTACGGCGGAGAAGTAGCGTCACCCCTCTCCCCAACCCTCTCCCACAAGGGGAGAGAGCTAAAACTTCCCTCCCTTCTCCATTTTCACTCATGAGGGGGGGATACAAGGGGAGAGGATTGGGTAAACTCCGCATCAGTTTTCATTGTCGTAACCTGCCACTCTATGATATACAAGCTCCATTTGATAATCCCTGCAACCATTTACATAGCGGTTTAAACCACTTTCAGGAGGCAGTTCTATGGGACAGTTTGAAACCAGCAAAATCCGTAACCTCGGCATTGTTGCACATGGCGGCGCCGGCAAGACATCTCTTGCCGAGGCAATTCTGTTCGACACCGGCATGATCGATCGTCTGGGGCGCGTTGATGACGGCACTTCAACCATGGATTTTGAACCGGAAGAGATCAAACGAAAGATTTCAATCACGTCAGCTCTTGATCATTGCGAGTGGAAAGGGCACTCGATCCACATTGTTGATACTCCCGGCTACGGCAACTTCATCGCTGATACACGCGCCTGTATGCGGGCACTGGACGGCGCGGTGGTAATTCTGTCCGCAATATCAGGGGTCAAGGCGCAGACCGAGGAAATCTGGAACTGGGCCAACGAGTTCGAGATCCCCAGAATCGCTTTTGTAAACAAGCTTGATCGTGAACGGGCAAGCTTTCTGCGGGCCATCGATGATATGGAAAAAGCGCTGGGAGCCAGAGGCGTTGCGATCCAGATGCCGATCGGACTTGAGGCTGCTTTCGAAGGGTTTGTGGATTTAGTTACCATGAAGGCCTGGTTTTACGCCAAGGACGGTTCAGGAAAGTTTTCCGAGGGAGCAATTCCTGCCGATTGTGCCGATGAGGCCGTTCGCCTGCGGGAGCATATGGTTGAAACCGTGGCTGAGGCTTATGATGCTCTGACAGAAAAGTACCTTGAAGTAGGAGAGCTTACCGAAGAGGAAATCGTTGACGGGCTGCGGGTAGGAACACTGCGCAATACTTTTACCGCTGTTCTGTGCGGGGCTGCTACAGCCAACATTGGTGTGCCGCATCTTCTGGATGCTGTATGCGCCTACCTGCCATCTCCGCTTGATCGCACCAAGGCGGTCGGCATCCACCCCAAGACCGAGGCTGTCATCGAGCGTGCTCCGGATGAAAAAGAGCCGTTTTCAGCGCTGGTTTTCAAAACTACTTCGGATCCGTATACCGGAAAAATAACTATTTTCCGGATCTACTCAGGAGTACTGAATTCCGATTCAACCCTCTTCAACTCCACCAAAGGTGTGGAGGAACGCATTGGCCAGATTTACGAGCTGGAAGGGAAAAAACAGCACCCGATCAAGCAGGCGGTGGCGGGAGATATCGTGGCTGTCGCCAAGCTGAAGGAAACCGTAACAGGTGATACGCTCTGTGACGCTGCCAAGCCGATTGTATATGAACCGGCCAAACAGCTTCTGCCGGTTATTTCATACGCCATAGAACCCAAGACCAAAGCTGACGAGGACAAGATCCACAGCGCCCTGCACCGCATGATAGAGGAGGAGCCGACACTGGAGTCTCACCGCGACACCCAGACCAAGGAATTTATCATATCCGGCATGGGACAGGTGCATCTGGAAGTCATTGTCGAGAAAATGAAGCGCAAGTTTGGTGTCGAGGTGCTGCTGAAAACCCCTAAAGTACCTTATCTGGAAACTATCCGGGGTTCCGCCAAGGTTCAGGGCAAATACAAGAAGCAATCCGGAGGCCGTGGGCAGTACGGCGATTGCTGGATAGAGATGTCTCCGACCGGTCGCGGTGAAGGCTACATTTTTGAAGACAAGGTCGTGGGAGGGGTGATTCCGCGCCAGTATATTCCAGCTGTGGACAAAGGTATCCAGGAAGCTTGCCTGGATGGTTTCATTGCCGGTTATCCGGTGGTCGATTTCAAGGTGGCCCTCTACGATGGTTCGTTTCATACGGTGGACTCATCCGAAATGGCCTTCAAAGTGGCCGGTTCCATGGCTTTTAAAAAGGCGATGGAGGTCTGCAAGCCGGTACTGCTTGAGCCGATCGTGAACATGAAGATCACGGTGCCTGATGATAATATGGGAGATGTCATTGGTGACCTCAATTCTCGGCGCGGCAAGGTTGTCGGCGTTGAACCCAAAGCCAATTCGCAGATCATCAGAGCTGTGGTGCCTATGTCGGAAGTTCTGGCATATTCCAATGATCTGAAATCCATGACCAGCGACCGCGGCCTCTTCAATATGGAGTTTTCGCACTACGAAGAGTTGCCGACTCATTTGTCGCAGAAGGTAATTGCAGAAGCGCAGGCAGGTAAATAAGAGTCACACAACAATCATAAGTTACGGAGGTCATCCATGGATTTCAAATTCAGTAAGGGTGGGGAAGAGAATTCTCAGGCGGAACCAGCCGCTGAAAAGAAAAATCAGAGCGCCATATTAGCCCTGCTGGTAATCCTGGTCGGCGGTTTTTCTTATGTCTACTTTTTTACCGGAATAATCAAGCCTCAAGAGGCCGGTAAGCCCGCTGAAACTGCTGAAACTTCACAGGTGGTAAAAATGCCTCTGCCGCCACGTGATGGTGACGCCGCCAAAGCCGATGCCAAGCCGGCTGATGTAAAGCCGGCAGATGCAAAACCGGAAGTTGTTCCTCCGCCAAAAGCGGAACCGGCCAAACCGGCCCCGGCAGCGCCGGTTGCCGTTGCGGTCCCTGCTCCTGCTCCGGCCCCGGCAGCAAAGCCACCGGTACAACCAGCCGTTAAGCCAAAGGAAGAGCCCAAAAAAGCAGAGCCGGTGAAGCCTAAAGAAGAACCCAGGAAAGCTGAACCGGTTAAATCTGCCGAGAAAAAGCCGGCAGCAGCCGAGAGCAAGCCTGCGGCAGCGGATAAGAAAGCGGAGCCGGCCAAAACCGAGACCAAAAAAGCCGCCGCTGAAACTGCGCCCAAAGCAGCAGTGCCCGCAAAACCGGCAAAGAGTGCGGCGGCCGCCAGCGCAGGAGGTGGCGTGTGGTCGATACTTGTGGGATCATATGTATTGGAAGATGCCCTTTCTGCTGATATGGGGCGAGTGCGCAAAGCCGGACTTGAGCCGGTAGTAAAAGCCGGACCCCGTAAAAAGACCACCATGAATCGTCTGTATGTTTCTGAATTTGCTGATCGTGCCGAAGCCCAGGCTGTACTGGACAAGCTTAAGCGCCACACCTCTGACGCATTTATTGTTGACCAGGCCGGCAAGCATACAGTCTATGCCGGGTCTTATCTGCTGGATACCTATACAGCCACCGAGATGGAAAGGTTGCGCGCCGCCGGTTTTCAGGTCTCTTTGAAACGTACGGAAGTTACAATACCATCTCAGAGCGTGACTTTGGGGCCATATAAAGACAAAAAGGCCGCTGATGCCGCGCTTGGCAAGTTGAAGGCCGCCGGAGTCAAGGCCACTCTTTCCCAACAGTAGCTTCCTGAATGTCAGAGAAAATCAAATTTACAATATCCCCGGCTGTGGCGGCTTACGTCCGGCCGGGGACTCCAATGGATACAAAACTTGAGGGTTGTGCTGCCGCCGCCGGTATGATGCCGTTCGAGCGGGTCACGCTGCTGTTCTGTTTGTCAAAGGATCCGGAAATAACGGTGCAGTCGGCCGCTGTCATCCAGCTGGAATTGTTGCCGGAGGATGTGACTGATGCCTATGCCGCTTCAGATGGAGCGCATCCGGCTGTCCTCAATATGCTGTCCCGCATTGCCAAGACGCGATCTGTAAAGCCTGCGCAACTGACTGAGTCTGTGCAGCTGACTGAACCTGCGCGGCTTGACGAATCCGTCAAGCTTGACGAGAGTTCCGGAGAAGATGAAGCTGCCGAAGAAGAACCGGCCAGTGTCGAGGATGAGGAGTATCTCAGCAAATATAAGCTGACCCAGCTGATGGGGATAGGCGAAAAAATTAAAATGGCGCTTACCGGGGATAAGGAGTGGCGCTCTATTCTGGTAAAGGATGCCAACAAGCTGGTTTCCGGCGGAGTTATAAAAAACCCGCGTATAACCGAGGCCGAGGTGTTGGCGCTGGCCAAGTCCGGGATCCAGAATGATGAAATTATTCGTCTGATCTGCGCCAACAGGGAATGGATCAAAAACTACAATATTCGTAAAGCCTTGATAACTAACGCCCGTACTCCGGTGCAGAGCGCCATGAGGTATCTGGACACGATGGGTGAAAGGGATCTGGCAACTTTTGCCAAGAGCAAGAATATCTCTTCGGTCATTTCGACAATGGCCAAACGAATCCTGTTGAACAAGAAGAAGTAAGGGGCTTGCCGAGTTCCTAATCTCCCGGGGAGTGAAAATGGCACTTGTAAATCACGCCAAAAGGGAAATAAACGCTAAAATTGTTTACTTCGGCCCGCCAGGTGGCGGCAAGAGTACTGCACTCCAGTATATATTCTCAAGGATCAAGCCATCATTGCGAGGAGAGCTGAAAAAGGTTCCGACCGGCGGAGACAGCCTGCTTTTCTTCGATTTCAGCCCGTTTGACGCACCGCTCCCGGATGGCTATCGAGTTCGTTTGCATGTTTACACGCTGACCGGTCCGGTTGCAAATCCGGCAACCTGGAAGATGACTCTGAAAGGGGCGGATGGCCTGATAATAGTGGCTAATCCCTCCCCTGAAAGGTTTTCCGATGTTCAGAATAGTGTTGCGCAGTTGAAGGATTTACTGTCAGCCTACGGAGTCGGACTGCGTGACACGCCGGCCGTGTTGCAGATGAATGTTTTCGGGCAGGAACAGCCTGCCATGAGTTGCGAACAGTTCGCCTCTACTGCCAATCTGGCCGGCCTGCCTTGCCGGCTGTCCTGTGTCGCCAGCGGAGAGGGTGTTCTGGAGGCACTGACAACTCTTTCCCGGCTGGTTCTGGATCGTGTGGATGCGCAATACAAGCGGCGCGACGATCGTGCCGGTGA
>JACRCG010000314.1 GCA_016219145.1 Deltaproteobacteria bacterium
AGAACACATCGGTGTTGAAAATCAGCTTGGAGCCCTGGCCGGTGCCGAACGGGTCGCGGTTGACCCCGACGATGCCGGTCAACGCCCCGCCGTAGGGGTCCAGGGCCGACGGCGAGTTGTGGGTTTCCACCTTGAAGACCAGCGAGTGCTGGTCATTGAACTTGATCACCCCGGCGTTGTCCTTGAAGACTGACAGGCAAAAGTCCTTATCGCCCAGCTTCTCCCGCACATCCTTGGTAGTGCGCTGAATAAAGGACTTGAACAGGGATCTGATCTCCTGTCTGTTGCCGTTTTCATCCTCGTACTGCACCGTCCCGGCAAAGATCTTGTGTTTGCAATGCTCCGACCAGGTCTGGGCCAGACACTCCAGCTCCACATCGGTCGGCTTGGTTCCCAGCCCCATTTTCTGACGTTCTGCCAGAACCTGCGGATTGCGATAGTGGGCCTGGATAATCTGCATTTCGTCGAGCGTCAACGCCAGGACGCCATCCTTGCTGATCCGCATCAGCTCCTCATCGGAGACCTCCAGATCAATTTCCTTTACCTCAACCTTTACCTCAACCTGTACTTTTGGCACGTAGGCCGGGAAACCGCCCCTGGAGCTGAAATCGGCAGACGACAGAACGGTATAGCGCTGAATCAGGGTATTACAGAGCAGCCCGGTGGCTATCTTCTCAACCTGCTCCATGGAAAGGTCGCCGGAGATCAGGTACTGGACCGCATAATAAACCCCCTCGCCAGCAGAGAATGAGCGACCGGTCAGATATTCGACCGCCTCGCGTGCTGTGCGCCCGACATTGTCAGTCACGCCAGGGCGAAAACCGACCTCGACCGCAAAGTCAAGCTCGGTACCCAGAGGGCTGTCTATGCTCCATACTTGAATAACCGGATCACTGAAAGGTCCGGCGGCAGCCTGTGCCAGCTCATCCGGAGTGAGGTCGGCATCAACCGTGTAGACATCAACTGTGCGAACCTGCTCGACCGGCAGATGCAGGAAAT
Source organism: Deltaproteobacteria bacterium (assembly GCA_016219145.1). Classification (GTDB taxonomy): domain Bacteria; phylum Desulfobacterota; class Desulfuromonadia; order Geobacterales; family Pseudopelobacteraceae; genus JACRCG01. The sequence continues at coordinate 1,000 of JACRCG010000314.1, forward strand.
GCTCGATCTCGCGCTTGATACGTTCACCGCGGGCGTCGCGGACTCCGGGTTTCAGTGCTGCTTCTATTCGACAGACCATGTATATTTTTCCCTTACGCTGGATGTAATCACAACTGTAACAACATAATAACCATTCATTTCTTCACAAACGTCACTTCCACCCGCCGGTTCCCTTCCGGGTTGTTTTTGGGATAAATCGGCTCGACAGCACCCGCCCCCAGTGCTTCCACAACAGCCGGATCGAATTTCCCTTTAGCCAGGAGAGCCTCGCGAATCAGGCGCGCCATACGGTCAGTCGCCAGGGCATCCTCGTTTTTGGCTGGCTGGCCGAAACCGTAGACCTTCAACTTGACCCGGAACTCGGGATACTTTAACAGCAAATCGGCAATCCTCTGCACTGCCCTGTCACCATCCGCGGTCAATACATCGTTTTTGGGAGCTTTCAGCATGGCTGAGCGGGGGAAAATAACGGTCATGTTTTCGGAACCGGCTTTAATGACGCCGCCCAATGTTCCTACTTCGGCCACAAAATCCTTCTGGCGGTTAAGCAGTTCTATCTGCTCCTTGCTCTGGCTCTCAACCGCACCTTTGGCGGCCGCCAGCAACGACACTTCGGCTTTTAATCTGTCGATCTCCCGGCGAGCCTGTTCCTGGTCTGCGGCAAGTTGCGTCACTTTCTTTTCCGATGCGGACAGGGCCTTGGAGCAGCTTTCCAGCTCTGAAGACAGCGAAGCGATACGACGCTCGGCAGATACAAGCGCCGTGGATTTCTGCGTCATATCACTTCCAAGCGCAGATGCCCTGCTCGTCAGCTGATCTTTTTCATCTTTTAAAACCAGAAGGGCGCTGTTAAGCTCGGTAATGCCTTTTTTGAGTGCTTCAATCTCGCCGTTTTTATCATCAAACACCTTTATTTTGGATTTTACAGCCTGTAGTTGCTGCTCCAACAGGCCACGCTCCTTATCCAGGGCGATCTTTCCGGCGCGGGCCAGAACGACTGAAGACTGAATTTCTGCCATATCAGCAAAATATTTGACTGTCTGCTCCGCAACAGGATCGATCTTGCCTGACCAGCCGAGATGTTTTTTATACTCGGCTTCCGCGTTTCTGATGAAGTTTCGCGCTATCAGCACCTCATCGGTAAACTTGTTCAACTCAAGTGACTTCGCCTCGGCCCGTTCAACCATATTCCTGGCATTACGGACGTAAGACGGATAGAGCGGCTCTTCCGCATGGACAGCGGAACATCCCAGCAGCAAAAGAGCGATGAGGGTGAAACGAGCCATAAATGATTTCATTTATTTATCCCCCTTGCCGGACAGTATGCTGGTCAGCCTGTTTTCGTGAGAGACCAGCAGCTTGCGGGCGTTCTCGGTTGCCGCAGCCGCATCCCGCTCCTCGGCCAGAGCGCCGGCAAGAACAACCTGCAAGGCCGCCATTTCAGCATACTCACTGGTCGTCTTGTCGCTGCCGCTTTTCAGGCCCGCCTGAGCTGTCGCAATGCTCTTCCTGGCCTGTTCAAGAACCTCCGGCGCCTTTTTACCGCCGGGTTGATTTTCCAGAAGCTCAACCTGATTTCTTACTTTCTGGTATTTTTCCGTAGTTGCCGGCTGGACCGCCCCGGATTCATCAGCCGCATGGACAACGCCCGCCCAAATGCACAGCAACAGCATGACATAAAAGACATTACGTATTTTGCTCATGGCCTGCCTCCATTCGTAGATCTGACTGGCTTGACGATAACTGAACAGTCCTGGTCGGAAACGGAATTTCGATGTTGCTGCTCCGGAAACGACTGATGACAAGTGTATTGACCCGGTCGGTAACCGCCAGCAGGGCTGAATATTCATCCACCCAGAAAAACAGCGACATGTTAAGCGCCGACTCGCCAAAGGAGACAAAATATGCCTCCGGCGCAGGATCAGGCAAAACACCTTCTGCGGCGAGCGCTGTTGAAATCAGCAGCTCCTTGACCTTGTCAACATCACTGCCGTAGGCAACGCCGATGTTGATGCGCCCCTTGGAGCGTTGATCCGGAAAAGCATGATTGATAAGCATGGTATTGCAGAGATCGGAATTGGGAATAATCAGTAACTGGTTATCAAGGGTCTTGATCTTGGTGCTGCGCAGGCCGATGTCCAGGACATCACCGGACTGTCCGCCCGAAAGCTGAATGCGGTCTCCAATCCGGAAAGGGCGGTCCAGCATGAGGGTAAAGCCGGATATCATGTGCGCCAGGGTCTCCTTGGCCGCCATGCCGATTGCCAGCGAGCCGATTCCAAGAGCTGTGACAAGTGAGAAAATATCGTAGTTGAAATGCTTCAGGACAACAATCAGCGCCGTACCCATCAGAAACAGGGAGACTACCTTCTCGGCAACCGGCACCAGCTGGCGAGAAATGACAGCCGAGGCCTGGTCATGACTGCCGGCCACATACCACTTCAACAGTTCATCAAGGGCGTGGTAGATCAGATTGAAAACAATAACCACCAGGACGACATACAGAAGTCCGGAAACTATGACCACCAGCTTCTCGTGCAGCGGCATCGAACGAACCGCAAGATAAATCCCCAGCGTTAGCAGCAGCCGTGAAACATGCGGGACTATCCTCTGCAGAATACGGTCATCCAGGTCGGTCGCGGTAAACGCTGCCAGCCGTGTGCCCCATTTACTGAGAAACAACACAGCCAACTGGGCCAGCATCCAGAAAAAAGTCAGAATCAGCAGTGCGACCAGAAGCTCCTTGGCCCAGAATATCAGGAAGCCGTCGCCATCCAGAGGCCGGATCAGCCCCTGTATGAAAGCACCCGTACTACTCACCGAAAACCCTCTTGAAGATTGTATCAACATGCTTCAGGTGATAGTTCAGATCAAAGGATTCACGAATCTTGACATCCCCCAGAGCACCGACCACTTCCGGATCGGCCAGCAGTTCGGTCTGGAAATCCTTGCCTTCGTCCCAGACCTTCATGGCGTTCTTCTGCACCAACCGGTAGGCATCCTCGCGCGAAACTCCGGCCTGGGTCAGATCGAGCAGAATCTTCTGTGAAAATACCAATCCCTTCATCTGGTTCAGGTTCCTGAGCATGTTATCCGGATAGACCACCAGATTGCGGATCAGACCGTTCAGGCGGCGCAGCGAGAAATCCAGCGCCACCGTGGCGTCCGGGGCGATGTATCGCTCAACCGAAGAGTGCGAAATATCGCGTTCGTGCCAGAGCGCCACGTTCTCCAGAGCCGGGATACAGAAGGAGCGCACGTAGCGGGCCTGCCCGGTCAGGTTCTCGGAGAGGATCGGGTTGCGCTTGTGCGGCATGGCCGATGACCCTTTCTGCCCCTTGGTGAATTGTTCTTCAGCCTCCAGGACCTCGGTGCGCTGCAGGTGGCGGATCTCGATGGCGATGCGCTCCATCGAGGAGGCGATGATCGAGAGAACGCAGAAATACTCGGCATGACGATCACGCGGGATGACCTGGGTCGAGACCGGTTCAGGCTTGAGCCCCATTTTGCCGCAGACGTACTCTTCCACGAAGGGGTCGATATTGGCGAAGGTGCCGACCGCGCCGGAGATGGCGCCGGTGGCGATATTCTCGCGTGCGGCGGCCAGACGGGTGCGATTGCGCTGCATCTCGGCATGGAAAGAGGCCAGTTTCAGCCCAAAGGTGACCGGCTCGGCGTGGATGCCGTGCGAACGCCCCATGCAGACGGTATGCTTGTGTTCAATGGCGCGCAGCTTGATGGATTCCAGCAGCATGTCAAGATCTGCCAGCAGCTCGTCGGCGGCCTGGGTCATCTGCACTGACAGACAGGTATCAAGGACATCCGAGGAGGTCATCCCCTGGTGGATGAAACGAGCCTCGGGACCGACAAATTCGGCCACCGAGGTCAGAAAGGCGATCACGTCATGCTTGGTCTCAAGCTCAATAGCGTCTATCCGTTCAATGTTGAAGTTGCCTTTTTCGCGGATGACCGGGACAACATCCTTGGGGATCACTCCCAGTTCGGCCTGGGCCTCGCAGGCCAGTGTCTCGATCTCAAGCCAGATTCGGAAGCGGTTTTCGGGTTCCCATATCTTGGCCATGTCGGGGCGGGTATAGCGTGGAATCATTTTTTAAAACTCCTTATCTGATTTTTCATACAAAACAACACCGACCCTTTGTATATGGCCGATCAACTCCGGGTTGCCGATTTCATGCAAAAGCGAAAGATCCATGCTGTAGGGCAGCAGCAGATCATCAAGCCGGTTTTCCAGTGCTAATAACTGCGAGTGTGATACCGATTCCCCTTTAATGACCAGATCAATGTCTGAACCATTCTGAAAATTCCCTTTGGCTCGTGAACCGTACAGTATGACCTGTGCTATCTCCGGCACCGCAGCAAAAACCTTAATGATCTTTGCAATAGTATTTTCAGACAGACCATATTGTGATGGTTTATCAGACGGCATCAATCAACCCGTTCATGCGCGCCTCAAAATCCTCAAACAGGCCAAAATAGTGCTGCATGATTTTTTCAGCTATCTCATCGGCAGTTGCCTCGTTGTAGGTATGCGATGATTTGTTGCGGCTGGCAATCATATCCATCCACCCTTCGCCATCCGTTATCAGACTCCGTTTGAACGCCTCGCGGGTTGCATCACGAGAACCCATGATTGCTGTACTCCCCTGATACTCGAAGAAATCTTTGATGACGTTCCACGCCAGCTCATGAACAAACTCGAAACCCTGAATTAGCCCCTGCTGTTCCAGATCTGAAAGCTGCCGTTCTTTGCTGAGCAGCACGGCGCTACGTAATTGTTGCAAAGCCCTGCGGTAATTTGCAAAACGTTGCTTCCAGCGTATGTCAAGGTTGGTCATACGTGTTCTCCGAAGATTCTGTGGCTAAATCACCATCACACAACTGGCCCGGTACTGCTCGCCGATTACAATCTGCGGTGCGCAAACATTCTGGGCGGCCAGGAATGATTCGGTTGAACGCACGACGTGGTCGGGGTGGTTGTTCACCTCGGACAGATGGGCCATCACCAGCGCTTCCAGCCCCTCATGGGCCAGCTCGTGCAGCAGTTGCAGGGAATCTTCGTTGGACAGGTGGCCGTGGCGGGATTTGATCCGCTGTTTGAGCTCCCACGGGTAGGGACCGTTCATCAACATATCCACATCATGATTTGATTCCAGATTGAGAGCACGGCAGCCGCGCAGCTTCTCAATGACCAGACGCGTTGCGATTCCCAGATCGGTAACAGTTCCGCAGCGACCCTCACGGCTATCGATGGCAAATCCGACCGGATCGCATGAATCGTGAGTAATCGGGAAAGGGTCTATCTCCACATCCCGAAAGGAGAGGCGTGTTCCCGATTCGAACTCGATCGAGCGGGTCTTGCCGAGGTATTTTTCCGCCCTCTTTCGCACCAGATGACTGACAAAGACCGGCACTCCGAACTTGCGGGCAAACGATCCGGCGCTGCGGATGTGGTCAATATGCTCGTGGGTTACCAGCACGGCATCGATTTTTGCGGCATCCAGACCGACAGCATCAAGGCGCAACAGAGTCTCGCGCAGCGACAGTCCCACATCAACCAGCAGGCGGGTATCGCCGGTCTCGATATAGGTACAGTTTCCCTTGCTGCCGCTGGCGATTGAACAGATTTTCACAGTGGCTCCAGGAATTGCCGGTTAATGATGTAACGGGACAAATTCCGACTATTGCTGAGGAAATACGACAGGTTAAATCAGGCGACAACACACTGCGAATGACACACACCAAAGTGCTATTTATACACCGAAGCGGGCTTGAGTTTCAAGGTTTATCATGGATGGATACCCCGCCGGACAACTCAGATTTCCGAAATATCCGCTCCGGCTATCTCAACATTGGGCCACCCCTCATAGATCCACTCCTCAAGCTTCTCCAGCACCTGCCGGGGAATCTGCTTGTCGGGACTGACGGTCACAAAAGCCAGCACTGCGGCACCCTGATTATCCTGCCGGTCAACCTCGGCAC
>JACRCG010000309.1 GCA_016219145.1 Deltaproteobacteria bacterium
GAACGTGCGGCTGTCAGTTGCGAAATTGATATGAAGGCGATTGAAAGAGGTTCGATGGATCTTGAAAAGGCTGCGAAAAGTGTCGGTATGCCTACTCTACAGAATTGCGGCTACTGCCATTTCTACGGTGGTGGCGGTGATGCGGTCAAATCACCGGGACTCGATTCGACACTGCTGAATGCATCCCGTGAGCAGGATGTTCATATGGCCAAAAAAGATAAAGGGGGCGCAGGAATGGTCTGTCAGGACTGTCATAAGACAGTCGAGCATAAAATATCCGGCGCATCCAGTATGATGGCCCACTATGATGCCCGCGTGGAGTGCGCAGATTGTCACTCTGGCGCCAAAGCCCCGCACCAGAAGTCAAAAAATGGTATCATTATCAACCGGCATGCTGCTTCAGTAGCATGTCAGACGTGTCATATTCCGAGACTCTCGCGTGGTCAGGCCACCAAAACAGCCTGGTGGTGGTCAGATGTCGGCAAGAGTATTGAGCCTAAAGAGGAGTTCGACAAGGAGACCTTCATGAAGAAAAAAGGCTCTTTCAAGTGGGAAATGGATTTTGTGCCTTCCTACGCCTGGTACAACGGCAAGATTGAGCGCTATATGGTTGGTGACAAGATCAAGGATCCCTCAAAACCGGTTGTGATGACCAAGCCGGTCGGGAGCATTAAGGATATCAGTGCCAAGATATATCCCTACAAACTGTATGTCGGCAGTCAGCCAATGGACACAAAGTTTAAATATTTAAGCACCTTTCAACAGTACGATTCACTCTGGAAACATTACGACTGGGACAAGGCTCTCAAGGAAGGAAGTCAAGGTCTGGGGCTGCCGTACAGCGGCAAATTTCAATTTGTAAATACAGTTACATGGCTCGCGGCTCCCCACGAGGTTGCTCCCAAAGAGAATGCCCTGCAGTGTGGTGAGTGCCATATGGGAAGTAAACGGATGGATTGGAAGGCTCTGGGCTACAAGGGAGATCCAATGTCAGTTGGCGGCCGCAAGCTGGCTGGCAGGAAGTAAACTGATAATGGTGTTATATTTTCAGCAGTTGGAATATTTCTCTTGGAATGTTCCTTCGTATTATGGTAAAAAAATAGAAATAAAAAAAACAGGAGGTTGCAGGTGAAAAAATCAGCATTAGTTCTTTTAGTTATTTCTGCCCTTGCCGTTGCCGGTTGTAAAGACAAACCCAAGACTGAGGCTCCTTCCGCCGCTCCGCAGCAGGCTCAGATGCCTGCCGGTCAGCCCGGTGCAGCTCCGGGTGGCGCAGTTCCAGGTGGAGATCCCCACGCAGGTATGAAGGCCCAGGAGATTCCTGCCGGAGCCGGCAAAAAAGCCACGGTTACTCAGACCATGAATTCCGGCGGTTACACCTATGTTGAAGCCGCAGACGAAAAAGGCGCCAAGGTCTGGCTGGCTCTGCCTGAGATCAAGGTTGCCAAGGGCGACAAGATCGAGTATCCGGAAACTCCGCCTTTGGCGAACTTCCAGAGCAAAACCCTTAACAAGACTTTTGAAAAGATTTCCTTCATTCCCGGTATCAGGATCGTGAAGTAAGTCTTCCAAAAGAGAGTAACCGGCGGGGCCATGCAAATGGCCCCGTTTTTTTATACCGATAAGGCTCCTAAGGCCGCTATCGATGGCTTATGCCGGGGTACTATCTCCAGCACCCTGTTGTAGCACTCGCGCGACTTCTTCTTTTTTCCTGTCTCCTCATGCAATTCTCCCAGAAGCAACCAGCCCCACGGGTTTTCAGGCTGTCTGGCAGTTATCTCCAGAAACTCCGCTTCAGCCGATCTGCGGTCTCCGTTCCGGCGATAATACTCACCTGCCAGAATGTTGGTTGTGCAGCAATATCCCAGCAACTCTTTCTGTCTGTTGAAGCGAGACGGATCATCTCCATCCGTATTTGACAGCTCTTTGAGAAGACGGGCAGATGTGCGCCCGGGATTGGCAGCGGCATAAAGAGCATTTTGCATTCTGCCGTTAAAAATGCCCCTGTCGACAACTCCGGCGGACAGAGCATCATAAAAAAGTCTCGTGCCGGGATAGTAGGCCAGCGGTGACACATAGCCGTCATCAGGATGGATTCGCCGCACCAGGTCGATGGTCTGGCGCAGGTCGTCAGCTGTTTCGCCCGGCACGTCGCTGATCAGATACACGGAGAGATTGATTCCGACCTCTCTTATGTCGGAGCAGGCCTGTTCGACCTGGGCGGGAGCAATGTTCTTGCCCAGTTGCCTGAGTATGCGGGGTGAGCCGGACTCTACGCCAAGCTGGATGCATTCGCAGCCGGCCCGTTTCATCATTATCAGCAGTTCCTTGTCAATGGCAGTCACCCGTGACTGGCAGTTCCAGAGAATATTTGCCTGCCGGTCAACAAGTCCTGAGCAGAACTCCAGCGTTCTTCTGCGATCAGCCGTAAAGGTGTCGTCACGGATCGAAAAATAGATCAGCCCGAACTGGCTCCGGATGTAGATGATCTCGTCTACAATAGCTTCCGGCGACCTGAAACGGACCTTTTTACCCCAAAAAGCGGGTGAACTGCAGAAATGGCAGGCTGACGGACAGCCCCTGGCAGTTACTATGAATTCCGGCTGAAGTTCCGTATCCAGGCCAATGGAGTATGCAAAATAGCGGGCCGGTATCGGCAGCAGATCGAGGTTGACCAGGAGAGAGCGTCCGGCAGTGACATGGACTTTTCCATCCCGGCGGTGTGCCAGGCCGTTTATATCCCGCCAGTCCGTTTGCCCGGCCATGCGCCCGGCCAGTTCCAGCAGCGTCTGCTCACCCTCTCCGATTACGACGCAATCGACCGGGGAGTCTTCGGCCAGCAGTTCTTCAAAACAGAAGGTGGCATGAGCGCCTCCCATGATGATGGTAATCTTCGGAAATAGTTTCCGGCATCTGGCTGCCAGATCGAGGGAGGCGTGTCGATTGTGTGTCCACTGTGAGATGCCGACCATGTCCGGCTCCAACTTTACCAGTTCCTGCTCAATTCTGGAATCCGACCACCCCGAAAAATTTGCGAGCACAGAATCGTAGCCGGCCTCACGCAGGCAGGCGTGAAGGTAGCACAAACCGGTTGGCAGCAGGCTGATGTAGGGATCGTTGCGGTTGGAAACTCCCGATATGTAGGCGAGTATAATCTTCATGGCGAAAAAAAATCCGGGTCAGGTGACCCGGATCGGCGAGCTTGGTTTGAACTTCATCAGATTATTTGTTAAGGCTGAGCGACAGCCCCAGAGCATCATTGGTCAAGACATCAGAGTCACTCTCTTCTTCCGCTCCCAGCAGCAGTTCGTCAAAATTGATCGAATCCGGCATCGCATTGGTCATGCGGCGCGCGCCAAGATAGCGGGCCAGATAATAGGGGGTGTCCATTGATGAGATGACCACACGGTGGTCACGCGATGAAGCGTGAATCATCTTGCGATTGCCGAGGTAAATTCCGACATGCGAAGGGAAGCGCGCATAGGTTTGAAAGAAGACCAGATCTCCTTTGCGCAGATCGCCGCGTACGACCTCGTTGCCGACGTAAAACTGCTCCCGTGCTGTGCGCGGCAGATCGATCTTCTGGTCACGGAAAACCTGCTGGACAAAACTTGAACAGTCAAGAGCGTTGCGGCTGCTGCCGCCAAAACGGTAGCGGGCGCCCAAAAAACTGTAAGCAGATTTTTTCAGGCTGTTGATGGCCTGACTGGCTTCCAGGGTTTTAGCCAGATCAACCGGCCGGTCTGAGTCAATATCGGATAGTTCTGCCAGTGTATCGGTCAGCTCCTGCTCGTTCAACAGATCCTTGTTGATAAGCTGCAATCTGCTGGCGCGTGTCATGCGCGGAGAAGATTCAGGAACAGCGGCGGGATCAACAAGCGCCAGGACCTGGCCCGGCTTGACTTTGCTCCCCTTCAGGCCGTTCAGTTTACGAAGCGTCGCCAGCTTGAGGCCGGTTTTTTTGGCAATCCCGGGGAGTGTATCGCCCTTGATAACGGTATATGACTGCTGGCGGACTATATTGGCTGATTTCTTGAGTTTGGCGTCGGCGTGGGAAGGTATTATCAGGCGTGTGCCCTTCTCGACATGCGTCCCGGTCAGGTTGTTCACGTTTTTGAGTTCATCAACGGAAACATGGTATTTGCGGGCTATCGAGTACAGCGAGTCGCTTGTGCGTACGACATGGGACTTGGATGCAAGCACCAGCTGCGGCAGCGCCAGGAGTATGAGGCATATCGCCAGGGCGATACGGATATGTGCCATGTCCCCTCCATGCTGTTTTATGAATAGAAAAAAACTCTGGCCCTTATATAACAACTACTTTCAAAAGTCAACCTTGATATGTCCCGATGCTCCTCCAGGATCTGAAAACCGGGAGTCATCGTGGCTGGCTCCGGGCTTTCAGGCGGATCGTAACCGGCGCGTCTCTGAGCAGGGTGATCTGCTTTTGCGGTTGCCTGAGATTCTTCTGGTATTCCTTGCCAGGCGCCAGTTGTCCGGCATCAAGGAAGTCGGTAGCAATATGATCAGTCTGAGAGACCTGGCTGGCCGGTCCCTCAATCTCGACTGCGGAAGGTTCGCTGATTATCTGGAATGATGCCAGGCCGGCCGGCAGTTCGCCTTGCAGGGCCACTCTGACGGGTACTCTTTTGCGCAGCTTTCGCTCTGTCGAGATACGGATTGAAGAGGGATTGACGGTTGTAATGGTCATCCCTGAAGGTACTTTGAAATCGGAGTTCCGTACCCGGATGGTTGTTTGTCCCTCTTTTGCCTCTGATGCGTCAATTTCTGCCGTAAGATCCAGTTTGGAAGGGGGAGGGGTCAGGCTGGAGAGCGATTTTATCTGGACATTTACATCTTCCGGGCTGGTGCGCAGCAGAATCAGCCCTTCCGGTATGCCGTGCAGCCGTACCGGGGCTGTAACCGTTGTGATCTGCCCCTGACGTGTGGTCACCAGTGCCCAGAAGAGGCACACCCCCAGCAGCAGGGCGACTTTTGGCAGCATGTTGGCGAAGAGACTCTGCTTGGCCGCAACGCTCTGGGGCTCGCTGCCGGTTTTCAGAAGCTCTTCCAGAGCTGCTATCAATTCGGCCGGAGAAGTCATGATTCTCAAATCTCCGGAATTGATCAGCGAAATTTCACCGCGCTCTTCCGAGAGGACTACGACTACTGCGTCACTGCGTTCCGACAGCCCCAGCGCCGCGCGATGGCGGGTTCCCAGATATCTGGGGATATCAGGGTTTACGGACAGAGGCAGATGGCAGGATGCCAGCGCTATACGTCCGTCCCGGATCAGGGCGGCGCCATCATGGAATGGCGCCCCGTTGTAAAATAATGACTCCAGCATCTGGGGAGAAATTTCGCTGTCCAGCCGCACTCCGTTTGACAGCAGGTCCTCCAGAGAATCAATGCGCTGGAAAACCAGCAGGGCGCCGGTGCGCCGGGAGGCCATGCCGAAAACTGTCTCGGCGATTTCCTGGAACTGGCTGTGCCGGGTATCCTGCCTCTCATCCATGAAGTGCCGCAGGCGGCTGAAACGGTACAGGGCCTGGCGAATCTCCGCCTGAAAGACCACTATAATCAGAATGATCAGCACTGTGCCGAGTTCCTGGAGAACCCAGCTGGTCATGTACAGCCCCAGAAAGCGGGTGGCAAAATAGATCAGAGTCACCACGCCAAGCCCGAGCAGCACCTGGAAGGCGCGCGTCCGGCGGAACCAGGAATAGAGCTGGTAGAGCAGAAAGGTCATGATCAGGATGTCTGCTATGTCCTGTATACGGATGTTTGGCATCGCTGGTTTGGCTGTTCCTGACGGGGAGTTTGATTTTTTCTGGTTTATGCCGGGTAAATCGTGCTAAAAGAAACGTCTGATTTTATAGCACTTAAATCATTTTAAAGGTAGCAGAAACAATGTTCAGGCTTTCAGATAAAGGCGAAAAGATTCAGCGGATGTTCGGGGCCATTGCGCCGCGCTACGACTTTCTCAACCGTCTGCTCAGCTTCGGTGTTGACCGGCGCTGGCGCAAAAAGGCCGTGCGGCTCCTGAAATACCGGGAAGGCTCGCGCATTCTTGATGTGGCCACCGGGACCGGCGATGTGGCGCTTGAAATAGCCCGCAGCACGCCGTCTTCGGTCAAAATTACCGGCGCGGATTTCTGCCGGGAGATGGTTGAACTGGGAGAGCAGAAGGTTGCAGTGTCCCCTTACGCCGGCAGAATTGATTTCAAGGTGGCCCCCTGTGAGGATCTCCCCTTTGCCGCCGACACCTTTGATTCAATTACAATCGCCTTCGGTATCAGAAACGTGGTTGACAGGAAGCTTGGTCTGGCTGAAATGTGGAGGGTGCTGAAACCGGGCGGCAGGATGATTATTCTTGAGTTTTCAACACCGCGTTCGCTGCTGTTCAGGCAGATCTACTACTTCTACTTCCGTCGTCTGCTGCCGGTGGTGGGGGGGCTTTTTTCGCGCTACAACGCCTATAAATACCTGCCGGATTCGGTGCTGGAGTTCCCTTCGCACGAGGAGTTCTCCCGCCTGATCTCCGAGGCAGGTTTCCGCAATATCCACCTCAAAGAGCTTACCTTCGGGATTGCCACGATCTATATCGGAGAAAAAGAGTAGGTCGAATCAGCTTAAAACCTGATCAGCAGCCCGCCCCACGACAATCCGCCCCCGAAGCCCATGGTCAGCACCAGATGCCCCGGCTTGATGGTGCCGTTACGCAGGTTTTCATCCATCACCAGCGCCACCGAGGCTGCCGAAGTATTGCCGCAGCGGTCCAGGTTGAGCAGGAAGCGCTCCTTGGGAAAATCACTTTTCTTGGAGATGAAATCGATCATGCGAACGTTGGCCTGATGCGGGATGATGAAGTCCAGATCGGCCGGAGTGATGCCGGCTTTGGCGCAGAGGGTGTTGATGATTTCCGGAATGACGTCGGTGGCGAAGATGTAGACCTGCTTGCCGGCCATCTGGAAATAGGTTTCGCGGGCGGCAATCGTCTCGGCTGTGACCGGTTTGCGCGAACCCGAAGACGGTACCTGGATCAGCGGCCAGCCCTTGCCGTCGCTGCGCATGTAGGTATGCTGGATGCCGGTTGACCCGTCTCCGCCGCTCTGCAGGATAACCGCTCCGGCGCCGTCGCCGAACAGAAAGCAGCTGTTCTTGTCGTTAAAGTCCAGAATTTTCGAGTAAGTGTCAGCTCCGATAGCCATGACGGTCTTGTATTTGCCACTCTTGATAAAGTTGTCGGCGGCTTCCAGCGCGTAAACGAAACTGGAGCAGACCGAGTTGACATCAAAAGCGAAGGCGTTTTTTGCGCCGATATTCTCCTGCACCATGCAGGCCGTAGCCGGCAGGCTCATATCCGGGGTGGAGGTGCCGAGAATGATGCAGTCGATCTCACCGGCATCAATACCGGCCGCTTCCAGGGCGTTTTTTGCCGCGACCGTGGCCAGATCCGAGGTGGCCTGGTCTTCATGGGCAAAGCGTCTCTCCCTGATTCCGGTGCGTGAAAATATCCATTCATCGGCATTTTCAACCAGATAATCAAAATGGCTGTTCGGGATTACCCGATCCGGCATGCATGAACCGCTGCCGATCACTTTTGAAACGATCATTTCTTCCCCGATTCCGTTTGTTATAGGATGATTGAGTGTTATACAGAGTTAGTCAAAACCGCGCCTGCCATGTTAATGAAGGCGAGTTATCTCACAAAAAAGCCTTATTTGTCAATATGGATGCGTCCCGGCTGTAGCATTTTTGACACAACAAGACGATTGTTCAGTTTTCGGGGGATTTGATGATTTCTACTACTGAAAATACCCACACCAGAAAAAATGCCGCCAGTACGGACTTCCCGAATCCGGACACCCCGTCCAGCGCCTTCATGACTTCTGATGGCGCTATGACGACCGCGCCAGCCGCGATCTGCGAGGCGATCACCGGAGAAAGCCCCTTGAGCAGCACAAAAAGCGCCAGCAGCAGGATCAGGTTGACCAGCGCAATGATAATGCCGCCTGCAGCCTTGCGGCCGAGATAAATCTGCCCCAGTCCCGGCAGCACAAATGCGGATAACAGCAGAGCCTTCATTTTTCTGTTCATACGGCGCCTCCAGCGGCGACATCGGCAAGCATGGCCACCATTTCGTCATGAATCAGGCCGTTGCTGGCCACGATCCTGTCATTGAAAATATCGTAGGATGAACCATCAAAGGTCGTCACCACTCCTCCCGCCTCCTGCACCAGCAGAACACCTGCCGCCACATCCCAGGCTTTCAGTTTCAGCTCCCAGAAGCCGTCCAGGCGTCCGGCCGCCACACAGGCCAGATCCAGCGCCGCCGCACCGGCCCGGCGAATGCCGCGGGCCGCTTTCTGGAAGGCGATGAAACTGGCAAAATTGTTGGCAGGATCGGTAGCGCAGTCATAGGGAAAACCGGTCCCCAGCAGCGAGTTTTTCAAGGGAGAACGGCCGGATACCGATAGCCGACTGCCATTTAGAAAGGCGCCGCCCCCCTTGGTCGCCGAGAAGAGTTCATCGTAGATCGGGTTGTAGATAACTCCGGCCACCAGTTCATCTTCGTGCTGAAGAGCGATGGAGGAACAGAACCAGGGAAAGCCGTGAGCATAGTTGGTGGTGCCGTCCACCGGATCAATGATCCAGCGGAAGGGAGAGCAGTTCTGCGGGTAGTCTCCCTCCTCGGCGACAATGTTGTGATCCGGAAAGTGCGCCAGCAGATGCTCGACAATCAGCCGTTCCGACTCCCTGTCAACCTCGGTTACCAGGTTTTTGTCACCCTTCATATCTATGTTCAGAGATGAAGCGAAGCGGGATTTCTGGTATTTTCCGGCGATTCTGGCGGCGGTGACGGCTTCTGTCAGATAGCGGTGAAAATTTGTCATTACAGGTTAATCTCCATCTCTGTGTAACCGGTTTGCGCATCAACACAGCATCATGGTTACCGACATTATATGACCTCAAAATAACCGATAAACACGGACACGTCTATTTTGATTGTTTCCAGGCGACCAGTTTATTAACTCCGCGCGATCACTATATGATAATCGCTATCTTACTCCCGAGGAGTTGTCATCTCCCCGATCAACACCACATGCTCTTCCATCGGCGTATCCTTAAGCGCATTACAAAGTTTTTCATCAGCTGTGACCATACGACAATTACAGGCGACCGCCAAAGCAAGATAGATGCTGTCGTAAAAACTCCGGCGCCAGGTAATTGAAATTCTGGAAGCTTCATCGATAAGGGAATATGCCGGCACAATACGGAGATTCATCCGGCAAAGGTCTGCCAGCAGCACAGGAATAACGCCCGGTTCAAGCTCTTGGCGCAGCCACTTTTTCCAGAGCACATTTCCGCATTCAGATATAATCAAATCCGGCGCAACCAGTTCGTATCCGGCATTGAGCAGCCTGATTGCATTGATGGAGTGGCACTCCGGAAGAAACCATTTGATGGCAACGCTGGCATCTATCACCAGTGCAGTCATCTTTCACGATCCTCCCGCACCAGCTCAGCGCTGTCGTTGAAGATACGTCCGGCAAAATATGACTGCCAGCGCTCGGCAATCGTCAGAGGCGATTCGTCGGGACTATTGGCATACCCCTCCAGGATCAACTTCACTTCCCCCTGTAACGAGCGGTTATGATTTTTTGCCAGTGCTTTCAGTTTTTGTATGGTTTCTTCTTCCAGATTGCGGATCAGTAACTGGGGCATGGCGGACCTCCTTTTATGATAGCGTTATGCTATCATGGTTTTCCCCGAGGCAGCAAGGAGTATCCGGCAATTGCTTCCAGCAAGGGCCTGCTTATGGCCGTGGATGTTGTTATTCGAGAAGAGTTTTTTGAGACACGTACCGTGCATAATCTGGAAACGGTGATCAAAAGGTCCTTGCAAATGTCAGTAAGTCAAGCCTGACCCCGGAGCCCTTGTTGTCTTATAGCTTTTACCGTCTGCGGCAGTATGTTCCAAAATGGAACTAACTGAATATTCCGCTAACTCACCACTATCAAGGATGTTTTTCAGATGTTTGGTGATTGCCGGACGCTGCACACCGAACAAGTCGGCAACCTTTTTTTGGGAGAGCCAGATGTTCTCGTCATGCAGAAACACTTCTACCTTTATCTTGCCGTTAGAGGAGATATAGAGCAAAAAATCGGTGAAACTGTTATTGGGAACCGGTACGTTTCTATTCTTGCGACATCACAGTCGATCAAAGTTTTCCCGAATCCGCTTCAGGATCGTATCGAACGGAACCATGCCCGCATAATACAACCCTTGAGTCTTTGCGTACTCTGATGTGTAAAGCTGGAAAACTGTGGGATCTTGAAGCAGGAAGGCCGTGTTTTCGGAGATACACCTGACATCCTCTTTGCGGAAGCGCTCCTCCTTACGCTTCTGATATGTTTCAGTGCCGATAAACTCCTGCACTCTCGGATCGGCCAAAAGGCAATAGATGTCGTAATAATGCCGCAGGAAATTCACCGGGAAACCTCCTGATTCCTGCTGCTGACGAAACTTGGTCGATACTGCCTGAAGTTTTTCAACCAGCGTATAGGCAGGATGATAGCATTTCACCTGTAATGCCCTGTTATCAGTGAAAGTGACTCGACTTGTAGCTGCCTTATCCAGTGCCCATGACGAAATATCAACCGCCACGTTGGGCGTAGTATCATCGAAGCCCACTTCCAGCAGTATTCCCGGCTTCAGTCCGGAGATTGCCTGTAAAGTTGTTGGGTATATCAGGCGAATACCGGCGCCACGAAATTGATCATCATCAAATTCATGGTCTCTATAAACACTCTCTATTCCCGATATGTGAATGGTTTCGGCCAGCCAGTCAAAGAAGCGGCTACGGGACAAGATATGTGCCGGTTTCTGATGGTTTTTGCCAGCCATGACCTGCAATTCGGCAGGTGATTCGATACGAATATCAATGTCTTCAGAAAAACGCTCGATAATCCGGTATCCCTTGGAAAGCGAGGTGCCACCCTTCAGCTCAAAGATAAATCCTTGTTTCGCCAAACCATACAGCACATGCATGATCCAGTAATCTTTCTCAATCAATTGCGGCAGAATGCGCCGTTCGCCAGAGACTACCTGAATCAGGTCGCGGAAATCTTTTAGTTCGTGCAGATAGTTGTCAGGCTGCATTGGCGAGTGCCTCCTCAAACAACTTTCGTGTGGCAACCTTGGCAAAACCCTTAACAGCGGCTTGAAGGCGCTTGGCATCCATTTCCGAAACCTTTGCACGTACCCTGGCAAGAACAGCATCACGATCTTCCGCCAGTTGACTCAGGTTATTCACCAGATCTACCAGCAGAAATTCAGGCGTAGCTTTCTTGGGGAAGCGCGGTTTTCTCTGAAAATCAAACAGTTGCCCGCCAAGTTCAAAGCGTCCATGTCGTTTGTGATTGTAAACCACCTGATAGTTGTAAAGCTGTGTTGTGCCAAGGCCAAGGGCGTTGTAGTCGTTAGGAGATGTCACCAGATAATCGTCGTCTTTCAGGAAAGAGGTAAGCAGTTTATCAGTGCTGGCAGGCAACACGCCGAAGCGGGAGAGTTGCGGACATTGATACAGCCCACTGCCGATCTTCACCAGCACACCTTCATTCACCAAACCGGCAACATCGCGATCTACGCTGCGTGACAATTTTTCAAGGTCGGAGCGACGGTACACCTGACCAGGTTTCAATTTTGTTTTAACGTTTTCAAGAGCGGTCATGACGTTCACCTCGGGAAAAGCATATCAGCTTGAGTGGTGTATTTCAATATTTTTGTTAAAATTTCATGCAGTAATCTTGGCAATCTACCTGAATGTATTGTTTTATTATATTTTTGCCAAGGATGTTCAGGTTTGAAGTGGGGCGAAGGGGCTGAAAGCTTTTGTTTGGAGTTGATATACGCCCCTGGTTCATCTAAGGGAGTGGGACAAAGCAAGGCCTCCCCACTGATAAAAAATAAAAAGGGGTGGGTACTTTTTAACTCATATCGCCGCAACACTCTTCTCCACAAACGACGCATACCGCTCCGACAGGTCACTCCAGTTCTGTGCGACTTGCAGCTCGGATGCGCCGGTCAGACGAAAACGAAATCTGCGGATGTCGCCAGCACTGAATGCAGCGGGAAGAAGCCTTGATGCCCCCAGCTTGATCAACCAGAAATCTGTCCTGCTCTTCAACCTGCAACAGGCACTCTCCTCCGATACCAGCCGTTTTTTGGTGAACCGACAAATTCGATTTTTCCACGATCTTTCAGGTCGGCAATATCACGCTTTGCTGTCACCTGTGAAACATTCCAGCGTTGAGCCAAATCGGTGGACTTAGCCTTGGCGCCACCGGCAAGTTGCTCCATAAACCACTTTTGTCGTTCATTTACAGGATCATTTACAGGATCATTTACAGGATCATTAAATGCTTCACCATGATCCACATACGGATGTGGATGGAATACCACTCGAACAGCAGCACCAAGTTCCTGCCATTCCGGCTCCGGATAGCCACCGGAATGGCAGGAGTCATTTATGCGCTGATAACCGCTGCCCCACTCTTCCATCAAATGTAGCATACGCATGATCCGGGCAATCATACGGTTCCGGATTTTGCTGACGCCGGCTTTAAGTTCTGTAATTGTCAGACCGAAGGGGAGTGGACCGGGGTTCTGGATTTCCAGCCGGTCATCGTATATTGCTACCAGGATGCGCATGCCGGATTGAAAATAAGCCGCGTGGGCAATGGCATTCACAAGAGCTTCACGTACCGCGACTTCGGGATACTCCGGGATTTCCCGGCGATACATCCCTTCAATCCGAGCCGCCATACGGGTATTGCGCCGGATGAATCGGGGCACTTCAACAATCGCGTCAAGAACAGTTCCTTCAATATCAAGCGAGTCGAGAAATTCTGTTTTGTCGGTACCGCGAAAACGGGCACAACTTACCCGCGCATCCGGGCAAATGGTTAATCTTGCAGCATCGGAACCAAAAAGGATAACTCCGCCCAGTGACGGAACCATCCGCCCTGCAAACGGCACCACTATGGCAAGTGATGCCGTTTTTGCATCGTCAAGCGCCATTTCGGCTGATGCAAAGAGCTTTTGGGCCTTTGTAATCTGCAGATCATCGGGTGACAGATCCGGACATGGCGTGAGATCAAACGAAAGACCTGAGTGTGTTCGTTGAAGTTCCGCAAGCAATTCCGGTCCGGCAGGGCGGCTGGTGGAGCCAAGGCGGACATACACGCCACGCTCCGCACCCTCAGATTTCAGATAGAATGGCCCGCGCCAGAAGGGAACACGAACAAGCAGTAACGTCTTGCCATTATAAGAGGTGATTTCAATTTCAGGTTGCATTGCAGGCCGTATATTGTCGGCGACAGCATTGGCCAGGCGCTCTTCCGCACTCTCCACATCTTCGACGCCGATAATTTCTCCATTATCTTTCTTGCCGATAACAAGAAGTCCACCGGCAGTATTGGCAAATGCCACCAGTGTTTTCAAAATAGGTTTAAGCGAGGAGAGATCCCGCTTGAATTCAAGAGTCTTGCTTTCCTGCTGTGTGAGAGTTTCAGCAATGTTCATGGTCGCACTTCCATGTATCAGTTATTTTATTGTCCGCAATCTCAGAACACCCGATTCCCTGCCTTTCAATTCCCTATTCACCAGATCCAGCACCGCCAGCAGCAGGAGCGGCTTGTGCGGGGCCTTGCGTTTGGTGGCGTCGGTCCAGGTTGGGCCGGGGGCGCGGCCCAGGGAGGCGAAGTGTTTGATGGAGGTGGTGAGTGAGGTCATCAGTCTTTATCCGAGCTTTTCTGGAAGCCGCTTTGACACATTTTTCTCGAAAACTTCTGCAAACCCTTCATTTACAGACCATCGTCTAACCTCTTCAAAATCGATATTATGATCTCCGGCAATGAGTATCGCCTGTTCGAGACTCTGTTGATCTTTCCAGTGATAGAAGGCTGCCAGCCTGTCCTTCACACAATCAGTCGGAGATAACAGCCGCAGATTGCCGGTTGAAAAGCGGAGAGTGCTGATTTCGGAAGGTGGCTCATCACCAATTGCCAAAGGACCTGAGGGGAATTCTACAAAGAAAGGCGTCTGCGGATTTATAAAGTAGCGGTTCTCTTCCGTGAAGTTGATCTCTATCAGTGCGGCACGCACCTTCTGGCGGGTTGATGACCCGGTGATGATAAAGTCGAGATCGAACGAGCTGTACTCATTAGCAGAATAGATCGAAATGCAGGCTCCACCGACAAGTACCGTTTCAATCCCCTTGCTGCGAAGATGCTCGGCTATATAGGCGGCAAGTTCACCAATGGTTAGCTCGGACAGTGAGATCACAGCGGCTTCCCTCTGCGACGGGGACGGCGCCTGTTCAACAGTAGCCGCTGCTGCATCTCTTCTTCGTAAAATGAGATTGTTTTCTCCAGCAGAGCTGAGAGTTCTGTCAGCAGAGGATAGAGCGGGTTGAAGGTGTACAGGCGGGTTCGTCCGGCTGTGCGACTCGCGAGGACGCCGCCTGCTTCAAGCTTGTCCAGCTGTTTTTGGATCGGTGCCAGAGAACTGCTGTAGAAGGTCGCTATTTCCCGGGCATACCCCTCTCCTCTGGCATTCAGGAAGGTAAGGACACGTTCGCAGTTGAGGGAACCGACAATTGCTTCAATCATGGTTTTTCGATCCGTAATACCTTAATGTAGGTCACATGACCTATATTGTAAGTCATTATATCAGCGAGCAGCGATTGTCAAGGGCAGAAATTGCGCAGGTAGGTGACGGAGGAGGTGTTGGTCGTCGGGGTGATCGATGCACGAGCGAATGTCAATAAGTCAAGCCTGACCCCAGCGCAGGTACTGTCTGCAAGATTTCTGAATTTGTACCAAAAGTTCCGGAAGATTCGCCAGTCAGTGCCTGACTAAACTCCTTCCAAACAAGATTGTACTCCAAAGATTGCGCAGGCAGTGCCTGCGCAATCTCTTTGTATGAATCGTAGAAGCGGCGATACTGTTCAAGTGAACGCTTGGAATATCCCCGTCCCAGTTGTGCAGCAGTAAGTTCCTTGGAAAGCCGCTCTATCAGGCGTTTCCCGTATAATTCAGCGCGGTTGGCATTACCCTGTTCAAACTCTACAATGTAGTAGCCGAACAGCCAGTTTCTAATCACCAGAGCAATATCCACGGATCGCCCGGCTCGTTTTTGCAACTCCAGGTGAGTACCATGAA
>JACRCG010000307.1 GCA_016219145.1 Deltaproteobacteria bacterium
CCATTGGAGTCGATCCGGTGCGTACCGCCAGACGTGAGCTGAGGACCAAGTTCGGCTGGTGATAATCGTTGCAGCATAAGGCTGTAACAGCGAAAACTCCCGGTGCGATTCATGGATGATCGGTTATCGCTGGTTTGAAGTTGCTCGGAAACTCTTTTCAGGCAATAAAAAGGGTTGGGTCGTGTGATAACGATCCAACCCTTTGCTTTTTTTGGAGGCGGCGAGCGGATTTGAACCGCTGAATAAAGGTTTTGCAGACCTCTGCCTTACCACTTGGCTACGCCGCCGCTTATCACAGCGAACCGTACTTATATAAAATAACTCACCAGCATGTCAAGTCCTATTTGAATTTAATGGCAATGCCGCTGGCACGGTATTCGGTTGAAGGGATTACTCCATAAACTGTGGTTCGTCCGTCCACTTCCAGCAGCGTTACCGCGTCAGCTCCCATCTTTTCTGCTTCCTGCCGTACGGCAGCGGCACCCCATGCCCTGATGTCCGGAGTCAGCGAGTAGTCTGATCCGTAGGTTTCTCTTGTAACCTGGATTCTTCCGAGCTTGACGTGCGGACGGATCAGTTCATCCTGGGAAAGCAACGGCGGCAACTCGCTGTCGGCACGAGGATTGAATATGGCACACCCCGCGATGCCGACTGTAAACACAACTGCCAGTAATGCGCTTGTCATAAACCTGCGGTGCTTGATCATGGTGGACTGTCCTTTACATCCGGCAATTTACCTCTGGACAGAGATATGTCTGCATGCTAATATCTGCCGCTTTTTATGGCAACAAAAAACGTGATTCACACAACTTCCCTGCCTCTATAGATTATATACTTTAACCAAATCAAAAAGGAGCGGTAACGATGTCAGGTCATAATAAATGGAGCACTATCAAGCATAAAAAAGGCGCTGCCGATGCCAAGCGCGGCAAGGTCTTCACCAAGATCATAAAAGAGATTTCGGTCGCCGCAAAACTGGGCGGAGGAGACCCGGCCGCCAACCCCCGCTTGAGGACCGCCATTGATAAGGCCAAGGCCGAAAACATGCCCAAGGACAACATCGAGCGCGCCATCAAAAAGGGTGCCGGCGGAATGGAAGGGGTTACATACGAGGAAATCGTCTATGAAGGCTACGGACCCGGCGGCGCTGCGGTGCTCGTGGAGGTGATGACTGACAACCGTAACCGATCCGTATCGGATATCCGCAGTATCTTCACAAAATGCAACGGCAATATGGGCGAGGCCGGCTGCGTGGCCTGGATGTTCAGCAAGAAGGGGTTGATCGTCTACGACAAGTCGGTGGATTTCGATCAGCTCTTCGAAGCGGCTATTGAAGCTGGCGCAGAGGATGTGGCCGAACAGGACGAACAGTTCGAGGTGACAACCGAGCCGGGTGATTTCATCGAGGTGCGCGAGGCGCTTGAAGCGAAAGGTTTCAAGCATCTCAACGCCGAAACCACGATGATCCCTCAGACCCAGGTGGTTCTGGAAGGAAAACAGGCAGAAAATATGCTCAAGATGATGGATCGGCTGGAAGATAACGACGATGTTCAAAATGTTTATTCCAACTTCGACATTTCCTCGGAAGAGATGGAAAAGATGATGTAGCGATCAAGGGGCTCTGATGAGCCCCTTTTGCTTTGTGGAGGTTCACATGACGGAAAAGGCTACATTTGCGGCCGGCTGCTTTTGGGGCGTTGAGGATACCTTCATGAATCTGTCGGGAGTGATCTCTACTCGGGTCGGCTATACCGGCGGCCACACCGACAATCCGACTTATGCAGATGTCTGCGGCCACGACAGCGGACATGCCGAGGCGGTCGAGGTCGTTTTCGATCCGGCGGTCATTTCCTATGATGATCTGCTTAACATTTTCTGGGGTTGCCACGATCCAACCCAGCTGAATCGCCAGGGGCCGGACATCGGCGACCAGTACCGGTCGGCAATTTTTTTTCATTCCGACGAACAGAAACGTTTCGCGGAAGAATCGCTGGAACGCCTGGATAAGTCAGGCCGGCTGCGCAAGAGGATTGTCACCAGGATCGAGCCGGCTGCGGTCTTCTGGGAGGCGGAAGGTTACCACCAGAAGTACCACGCCAGAAACGGCGGCGGGTGCGGATTCTGATGAGGGTACTGGGAATTGACCCCGGTTCGCGCATTACCGGCTACGGTATTGTCGATCAGACCGGAAACAGGCTGATCCACGTTGACAACGGAGCCATCTTTACCGATAGCGCCGTCGATTTTCCGGGGAGACTGAAGCGGATTTTTGACGGTTTGTCCGAGATTATCCTGCAGTATCATCCGGATGAAGTGGCCGTTGAGAACATCTTTTTTTCAACCAATGTCCAGAGCGCCCTGAAGCTCGGCCAGGCTCGCGGCGCGGCGATTGTGGCCGCGGTCAATGCCAATCTGCCGGTTGCCGAATATTCGGCGCTACAGGTCAAACAGGCCGTGGTCGGCCAGGGAAGGGCGGAGAAAGGGCAGGTGCAGAAGATGCTCAAGTCGCTGCTGGGGTTGCCGGAAATTGCCCAGGCCGATGCCTCCGACGCGCTGGCGGTGGCGGTTTGCCATATCAATTCGCACGGTCTGAAACAGAAAACTGGACAGGGGGTGACGGTGAAACGTCAGAAGACTTCCTGGAGGGATATGAAGTTATGATTGCGCTTTTGACCGGACAGATCGCCTTTAAATCTCCCGACCACATCATTCTGGATGTGAATGGAGTCGGCTACAGGGTGCTGATTCCGTTTTCCACCTATTATGAACTGCCCGAAGAAGGTGGCAGGGCCACCCTGCACATCCATACCAGTGTCCGTGAGGATGCCATTCAGCTTTACGGTTTTCGCACCCGTCTGGAAAAGTCCTTTTTCCAGCTGCTGATATCGGTCACCGGGGTAGGGCCCAAGCTGGCCCGCGATATACTCTCCAACATCCAACCCGGGCCGTTGTCACAGGCCCTGGCCCAGGGTGATATCCACAAGCTTTCGACGATACCGGGAATCGGAAAGAAAACGGCCGAGAGGCTGGTGCTGGAATTGAAGGACAAGGCCGGCAAGCTGGACCTGTCATCGTTGCCGGTGACGGAAATGCGCCAGATTCCGGACGAGGATGTTGCCGATGACGTCATCTCGGCTCTGCTCAATCTGGGTTATAAGGAACCGCAGGTGCGCAAGGCTCTGGCCGGTCTTGACGCCGGCGGCGGGGTAACGGTGGAGGGCTTGCTCAAGCAGGCCTTGAAGATCCTGATGAAGTAGCTGGCAAAACCGCCCGACATCTGATTACATACAGCAGGGTTAACAAAAAAGGACGGCAATATTGCCGTCCTTTTTTTGTGTAAGAAATCTCGACAGCTTATTTGCGCTGTTTCCTTCTCCAGAAAGCCAGTCCGGCCAGGCCGCCGCCAAGAAGCAGCATGGTCGAGGGTTCCGGAACTGCGGGAGCGTTATTGTCATAGGACATTACGTCCCAGTATACCGCGCCGGGGTAAGGGTCGGCATCCCAGAATTTGACATATTTGATGGCCGATGCGGTTGCCACGCTCAGGAAGTCGCCACCGTACTGTGATGCCGGATTCATGTAATAATCCGACCCAATCAGGTTCCAGGAAGCGTCAAAAGCCTGGAGGTAGGTGTTGTCCACATCCTGGTTGTAGTCGCCAACACCTATGGAGAAGGAATTGACGTTGGTGTTGTTGTTGAAAGTCACCAGGAACGGCGCCGTGCCGGGATTGGTATAGTAGCTGAGGAGAGCGTTCCCGCTGATCGGCGCTCCGGGGGATGCGCCGGTTACCTCGAATGTGCCGCTGCCGCCGGTGTACGTGATCGTAAGATCGCTGAAACTCAGGCTGGTGTAAGTTCCGGTTGCGGTAGTGTCAAAATTGATTGTGGCTGCGATTGCGTTCACGGAAAATGCGAGTACTGCGGCTAAGGTAATTAATATC
>JACRCG010000308.1 GCA_016219145.1 Deltaproteobacteria bacterium
GGGCTCGTACGGTGCGATGGAGCTGAAGGAGTCGGCCCGGCGGTTCTGGGTCATCGGATTTCTCATCTCGTTCGCCATTCATTCTGCTGTGCTCGGTGCATTCCACCTGAAGTGGTTTGATGGGGGCATCGACATTTCAAAGATCCCGCTGCACACGCCGACCCTGGGACCCATCGTCTTCACCCGGCCTGTGATCCCTGGCATCATTCCTCCGCGTCCGCCACAGGGAACTGCAGGTAGCATCCATAGCAAGGGGGCGATACCTGTTGCGGTCCCCGAAGACAAGGCCGATCCGGGAGCGAACATACCGACTCAGGAAGAGCTTGCGCAATCGGTTGATCCGGGACTCACCGGCACAGAAGAAGGAACTGGGTCGATGGGGATCGTCATGCCGCCCACGAATACGGTGAGGCACTCTACGTCCTGGGACGCTACGAGCGCGCCGCCGACGTCTGGAGCGAAGCCCTGCCTCTGTTTGAAGCAGCGGAAAGGGCGCGTATCGAAGTCCGGATAGCTGACATTCTGACCGGCAAAACTCCGCTGGTGCCGCCGCTGGACTACCTGACGGCACTATCGGTGGCGGTCGAGGAGCATCATGCCGGACACTGTGACGAAGCCGCCGCCATCATTGAGGACGTCCTGTCTGATCCTGTCTTTGCGAGCCAGTTTCCGATGAATGAGGTTTACTATCTGCTGGGTACCTGCTACCAGGAGCTCGGTCTAATGGCTGAAGCCGCCCAGGCTTTCAAAAGGAGTTAAACATGTTTGGTTTTAGCGCGGCGGACTGGATTTTCTGCGGTTTCATCCTCGTTGTCATCTATGTTTGTGTGGTTATCAGCAATATGCTGAAACATAAGGGACCCTAGGCCAGCCAGAAAGTAATCCGTATACATTAAACGGCATGAATACTGCATTGACACACACTTCACCGGGGATTAAGCATGCAGACACAGGGCGTATCAGTTCATATTGAAAAACTGAACAAGCATTTCGGCAGCAAACATGTCCTGAAAGATGTTGACCTGGAGGTGCGGGCGGGCGAGACCTTCTCGATCATCGGCCCTTCCGGAACCGGCAAAAGCATTCTGCTGCGCCATATCATCGGGCTGGAAACACCCGACAGCGGCCGGGTCCTGATCGGCGACAAACCGCTTGAAGCGGCTCCACGCAGCTACCGCAGCAGCATGGTGTTCCAGTCCTCGGCCCTGTTCAATTCGCTCACAGTCGGCGAAAACATCGGCCTCTGGCTGCGTGAGCACCGCATCTGTCCCGAAGCGCGGATTTTGGAAATCATTGCTGAAAAGTTGGCTATAGTGGGCCTGGAAGGCATCGAAGAGCTTAATACGGCAGAGCTTTCAGGCGGCATGAAGAAGCGGGTTGCCATCGCCAGATCGCTGGCAATGGAACCGGAACTGGTGCTGTATGATGAGCCGACGGCTGAGCTGGATCCGGTCACAACCGACGAGCTGGCCGAGACGATCATCTCGCTACGGGGTCGAACAGGCAATACGACCATCATCGTCACCCATGATCTCAATTTTGCCCTGTACCTGTCGGATCGCATCGCCATGATGCATCAGGGGCGCATCGTCGCCGTCGGGACTCCGCCGGAAATCAGGGCCAGCGAAAACCCTTTCGTCAAAGGCTTTATCCGCACCACCACCAAGGGAATCAACAGCCAATAACTCCTTCGAGGTTGAGCCATGCGTGTAATGACGGTCATGATTGCCGCTGTTTCCCTGCTTACTGCCTGTTCAGGCATGAAACAGGCCTATCCGCTCCTGCCGGTAGCGGAGTATGAGAAGATGGTCGTCGGCCGGCTGGATGCTGATTATGTCGGCAATGACAACTGCGTCTCCAAATGTCACGCCCATGACAAAATAAGGGATTTTTCACGACTGAGCGTGCATGGCGAGCAGATCAAGCCGGAAACCGGCCTGCCGCTGGTCAATTGTGAATCGTGTCATGGCCCCGGTAGTCTGGCTATTGCCAAAGTCGAGCAGAATCGGAAAATGTTCGGCGAGCAGGGCAATCGCTGTGACAGCGCAAAACTTCTTGAGCTGAAAAAACTCCCCCCGCAGGCCCAATCCCTGATCTGTCTGAAATGCCACAGCGTCGCCTCCACACCGGCCCTTTCACACTGGAACACCAGCACTCATGCCCTCAACGAACTAAGCTGTTTTTCTTGCCACAAGCTGCACGACGGCCCACAGCAGAAAGTCAGCCGCGAAAAAATGGCCGATCTCTGTTACGGCTGCCATCCTGAAATAAGAGCCCAGTTCAGCCTGATTTCCCGCCATCCGATACGCGAACGCAAGATGGATTGCTTTGATTGTCACAACGTACATGGGTCGGAGACTCCCAAGCTGCTGAAGGGAACCACGCCTAAGGATCTGTGCGGGCGCTGCCACATGGAGAAGAGCGGGCCGTTTGTGTACGAGCATGGCGACGTGACCGAAAACTGTATGAACTGCCATGTTCCGCACGGCTCGATAAACCGCCGTCTGCTGTCGGCAGCCATGCCGTTTCTCTGTATTCAGTGTCATAACCCGGGCCACAGCGGAGTGCTTGCCGCCGGTCAGAAAACGCTCTTTGCCAACCGCTGTACCGATTGCCACTCCGCCATTCACGGTACTAACAGTCCCGACAATGACGGTTTGGGAACCATGCGGAGATAAGTGATGAAGCGTATCCTGAGAGACATTACACAGAACGCAGCTCCAGTCATGGGCATTATTTCTCTGCTGGCGCTTCTGGCAGCGCCTCCGGCGGCCTGGAGCAATGATCTGCAACCGCAGGACGAGCAGCTCCGGGGAGACCCTGCGGCAGCCCCGGAAGCCGGAACCGTCCGGCAGGCCGCAGTTTACAGCGGATACCGTTTCGTTGCACCGCTTGACAACCCTGCTGCGGCAGCCCCGTATCAACGGCAGAAATCCGGTTTTGGCGGCGGTTTTTCAGTCGGCACGATCGGGGCGGAACTGAAGCTCTCAGCCGACGGCCAGTTTCTGCATGCGGATGACTACAATGCCGGGCTCTTTCTGGACTATGCCGGTTATTACAGCCTGAAACTGGACAGCAGCGCACTATGGCACAATCTGGAGCGGATTCCTCCAGCCACGGCAACGGCGGTCAGCAGCAATGAGCTTGACAGCGGCAGCCGCTTCGGCCTGCGAACTGTCATCAGCAGAGCCAGCAACCGCATCAAGCTCGGCAACAACCCGATCCACCTCAATCTGAACTACTGGCAGATCACCCGCTCCGGGACCACACAGCTGCGCTTCTCTGACTTTTACTTCGATGCGAACCCGAACAGCGTTTACACGCGCCCTGCAACCGTCGACAATGTGACCCGCGAAGGAACTTTCGGCTTTGACACCCATGCCGGACCGATCAATGCCGCCTATAGTTTTACAATCCGCGATTTTTCCAATCAGGCCCCTGACAGCCGGGATCTTTTTGTGGCACGTGACGCCCTGTCAGCCGGAAATCAGGCCCACGACACCGTCAATGACAGCCGGTTGACGACGCATACCATCAAACTTTACAGCGATCTGAGCGGCGGGCTGACAGCTTCTGCGCTGTACTCGCTTACCAGGCGTGAAGCCTCTGTTGATCGGGGTGATGCCCGGCCAGGCAGCAACCCTGCCGACACGCTGCATTCCGCCGCCGCAGATCTCAGCTACACCCCATTCAGGGAGTTGACCCTGGTCCTCAAGTATCGTCGCCTGCAGATTGACCGCGAATCTCCGCGTACAATCCATTCACCCTATTCGCTGATTCCGGCCGCTCCGTCGGCAGTCTACACGGCCATGCCCGGAACACTGCTTGTGCGCCCTTCCAGCTCTTCCGTCAAGGATACTATCGTACTCTCGGCCAGTTACAGGCCGCTGCCCAAGACCGTCTACCGCTTTGAATACACGGCAGCGCTCGAATCACGCAACAATCTCCCTGATCCGCAGGCGCCGTCCGATCCTGGCGCACTCAGGAGCGACAGCCGCCAGACCCATAGCGGCAAGGCCAGCTTTATCTGGAGACCGCTGAATGCCGTTCAGCTCCACACCTCATACAGCTATGCCGCCTCGGATAATCCGGCCTATCCGGCCTCTTTTTCCGAACGTCACAGCGGTCAGGCCCTGTTAAGTTATAACTCGAAAGGGCGCTGGGGTATCACGGCCAGCTACCTTGGAAAATTCGAAAACGGCGAGAGCAGTGCCATGCAGAGCCGTCTTCCGCGTGAAAGCATCTCGACTTCGGTCAATAGCACTCTCTGGTTCAGTCCGCTGGAACGGATGACGGTAACGGCCAGTTATTCATTCATGCAATCCGAGATCGATCAGACCAATCTGTTCAGCAGTCTGGTTCCCGCGATTCCGGTTCAGACCATCGGCAATTACCGTGCAGCCGCTCATGTTTACTCGATTGACACTGTAATCGCCCTGGCACGCATGATCGACCTGTCGCTCGGTTTTCAGCAGACCTTCTCGGATTCCAGGTTTTCAGCTTCCGACAACTCCCTGAATGCCACCCTGTCATCAAACGGGATCGGAGACAAATCACGGCTGTCTGCGACCGAGACCGGCATCACAGCCCGTTCGGACTGGCGTGTCAGTCGAAATCTGGGTTGTTCTCTGGGCTACAGTTTCAGGATGTTCGATTCCGGGCAACCGATTTTTGACGGCACCGTGCATGAAACCCTGCTGTCGTTGACGGGAAGGTGGTAACTGCGGCCATGAGACACCCTGCCCTGAAAATAGCCCTGGCGGCGAGTGCTCTGATGGCGATACTGGCCTCTTCTACGGCACACGCTACGGTGATCGCTGCCATGATGAGCAGCGATCAGCCCCGCTACCGCGAGGCGCACCGCGCCTTTGTCAAGTCAATGGCAATGCGCGGCTATGCTGCCCCAGGTACCGAGATTATTCTTCAGGCTCCAAATCCGGACCCGCTTTCATGGTCAAACACAGTCCGCAAGTTTAATGCTCACCGACCGGACCTGATCGTGGCCTATGGAGCGCCGGCCGCCCTGATCGCATTTCAGGAAGCCGATCAGATTCCGGTGGTCTCGGTGGATGTATTAACCGGTGACCATCCCCAAAAAGGGATGTGCGGAGTCAGTTCGCGCGTGCCGATGGTGACGCTGCTGAAGACGATTCAGGATATCCGGCCCTATCGCAGGATCGGCGTGCTTTATACCCCCCGTGAAGCTGGCTCGCAGGGACAGCTGGACGAAATCAAAAAACTCTCCGTACAGTTCGGCATGACTGTTCTGGGAGGCAGCGTAACCAGCCCCGCAACGCTTGAAACGGCTCTGAATAACATGCTGGACAAGGCCGAAGTGATTGTGGCAACCGAGGGTGGCCTGATCTCCACACAGTTTGACCGAATCGTCAGCCGGGCCAGAGCCAGAAACATTCCGGTCGTCTCCACCATGCCGGACGCCGCCGTAAATGGCGCGATTGTCTCGCTTGAAATCAACCCGCAGGAGCAGGGACATCTGGCCGCCGGAATGGCAAGCCGAATTCTGGAGGGCGCCAAAACCGAGCACCTTTCACTGCTGACCCCTCACCGCATCGATCTGGTCATCAATATGCGGGCGGCCCGCCTGATGGGTATCGAAGTCCCCTTCAGTGTGCTCCGGACCGCAACACGTTTAATTAAGTAACCCGCCTCTGCATCTTTCTTATTCCACCAAAGCATCTAATGCGATATACTTGTCCTCCATGGGCAGAATACTTTTGATAGATGACGACCCGGCCTTCACCAGGTTTCTGGGCGATTATATACGTGATAACTATCCGCTGTTGCAGGTGGAAATCCGCAATAATCCGATGACGGCCCTGCACTCCATAAAACGCGGCGGTTTTGATCTGATGCTGATTGATCTGGAGATGCCGGATATGGACGGACTCAAGCTGCTCAAGTTTGCGGTTGCGACCGGTATGGACAAGAACAGGATCGTGATCCTCTCCGGCAGAGATGCCAATTTCCTGCATGACGTCTTTCCGATGGGGACCTGCCTGGCGGTCCTCAACAAATTTGAGGCCCGTCAAAAAGCTGTCCTTGATATGGTTTTCAACTCGCTTAACAAGAAAGCAGAAGCGATCTGATCGGTCATGACGGACCTACTGAAAACATCCGCCGTTCTGGTTCTGATCGTGATCCTGCTGCGCCGCAAGGTTTCAATGGCTGCTGTCATGCCGATCGGTGCGCTGGTACTGGCTTTTATCTACCTCACTCCTCCGCGCAGTTTCATCAAGGCGGTCATCACGGCCGTATTTGACTCCAAATCCCTTGAAATGACCGTAACTCTGATGCTGACCATGGTAATGGAGAATATCCTGCGCACCACCGGCATGCTCAGGCGCATGGTCAGCTCCCTTTCTGAGGCGCTATCCGACCGGCGGCTGGTTATGGCTGCCATGCCGGCCATGATCGGCATGCTCCCTTCTCCGGGCGGCGCAATATTTTCGGCCCCCATGGTTAACGAGGCGGCCGGAAATGCCGTTGTTGCGCCCGAGCAGAAGGCGCTGATCAACTATTGGTACCGCCATATCTGGGAATACGTTTCTCCGCTCTATCCAGGTATTATACTGGCGGCCGGAATTACCGGGCTCTCCACCCAGACCATGTTCCTTGCCAATCTTCCATTTGCAATTTCTGTTGCCGCCTGGGGAGTTTTTTTCTGTTTAAAGGGGATAGGCCGGCAGGAAATCCAGCCATCCCTGGTCGGGCGCAGGCAGGAGTTTCTGACCTTTCTCACCATGATATCCCCGATCATGCTGGCACTTCTGCTGGTGGTGATCTTTCGGGTCAAAGCATCACTGGCTCTGGGAGGAGCGGTGCTGGCACTGTATGCCGTTCACCGCTATTCGCCGCCCATGATATTAAAGAACCTGCGAGAGAGCGTTTCCGGCAAGGCGGTTTTTCTGGTAATAGGTATCCTCATCTTCCAGGAAGTGCTGCGGACAACCGGCGCCCTGGCCGGAATATCGAACTTCTTTGCGGCTTCACATATGCCGGTCTATCTGCTGCTGTTCCTGATTCCATTTATCGCCGGAGTCATGACCGGACTGACGGTTGGGTATGTCGGCATAACCTTTCCGCTGCTGCTGCCGCTGATGGGCGCTGCAACCCCTTCTCCCGGGCTGGTGGCACTCGCATTCGGCTCCGGCTTCGCCGGTGTGATGCTTTCACCGATTCATCTCTGTTATGTGCTGACCTGCGAATATTTCCAGGCCGACATCGCCCGAGTCTACCACCGGCTCTTTCTGCCATCCGCTTGCGTTCTGGCAGCGGTACTGATTCCTCTGTATTTCTGGTAATCTTCCACTTGCCTTCTGTAAAAGTTGTGGCACAATCATCAAGAATGAAGTTTCTTCAGAATCCAGCATAGCGGAGGAACAAACATGAAGAAGATCGGAGTGGTACTGTCAGGATGCGGCGTGCGGGACGGCAGCGAAATCCATGAGGCGGTTTTTACCCTGCTGGCCATTGACCGTCAGGGGTGTGAAGCGGTCTGCATGGCGCCGGATGCCGAATTTCCGGTAACCAATCACCTGACCATGCAGGAGTGCGGCGAAAAGCGTAACATGCTGGTCGAGTCCGCCCGGATCGCCCGCGGCAATATTCATGATATTGCCACCGTCAAGGCAGCCGACCTGGATGCCATAATTTTTCCGGGCGGTTTCGGCGCAGCCAAGAACCTCTGTGATTTTGCCATGAAAGGTGCGGCGGCGACTGTTCAGCCGGAGGTATCCCGGTTGTTGAAAGAGATGGCAGCGGCCGGGAAACCGATCGGAGCGGTCTGCATAGCTCCGGCCCTGATAGCTGCTGTTCTGGGAAGAGAATATGCTCCAACTGTTACGATTGGAAACGATGCCGGCACAGCTGCGGAAATCGATAAAACCGGCGCAACACACCAGGATTGCGCGGTAACTGAACTTGTCATAGACGAGAAAAACAAGCTGGTGACATCACCGGCATATATGCTGGCAAACCGTATCATTGATGTTGCTGAAGGCATCAACAAGTGTGTCAGGGAAGTGATAAAACTGATCTGACTTTTTACCGTAAACATTATATTTATTGGCGAGGCTTGCTTCGCCTTTTTTTTGCCAAAGGATATCCACCGGATGAAACTCGCCCTGTTCGGCCTCTTCGCCGCTATCACCGCCTTCAGCTACTGGCTGCGACACATCAACCTTCAACACCTGAAACAGCATGGCAACACAGTTCCGCCAGGTTTTGAGGGAGCAATCGACGAGGAAAAACTGCGCGAAAGCTCGGCCTATACCTTTGACTCCAGCCGCCTGGGGCTGTGGGATTCGCTCTTCGACAATGCAGTTCTGGTCATATTTCTTTTTGGTGGCCTGGTCACTGCCTATGACCGCTATATCAGCTCTTTTGGCGCTTCACCGGTCATTTCAGCAATCATCTTCTTTCTGCTCCTGACCTGGATATCGACACTGCTCGGCATCCCCTTTGACCTGTACGGCACCTTCCGTATCGAGGCGCGCTACGGTTTCAACACCACCACAGCACGAATCTGGATCACTGATTTTATTAAATCACAGGCAATCGGCTCGATCCTGCTGGCCTTCCTGATTACAGTCGTTTTCTGGTTGATCGGCTGGAGTCCTCAAAGCTGGTGGCTCTGGGTGTGGGGCTTCATGGCTGTTTTCAGCCTGTTCATGATGTTCATCTCCCCCTATGTCATTGAGCCACTCTTCAACAAATACGAGCCGGTCACAGAAGAGGGCCTGGAGGACGACATCCGGGTGATGATGGAAAAAGCCGGTTTGAAGGTCGGCAAGGTACAGCAGATGGACGCATCCAGACGCAGCAGGCATTCCAACGCTTATTTTACCGGTATCGGCAAGGTCAAGCGAATCGTGCTTTATGACACGCTGATCAAACAGATGAGCCACGCGGAGATTGTAGCCGTGCTGGCTCATGAGATCGGGCACTGGAAGCTGGGGCATATATGGAA
>JACRCG010000319.1 GCA_016219145.1 Deltaproteobacteria bacterium
ACTCCTGTTTTCAGGTAGGTGAGATTATTCGGTAATCAAGTACGATAATAATGAAATACTTGTCAATTCTTATCCAGCGCTGTCTGTAATTCCTCCTCAACCCGGACGTTGCGGCAATCTGTCGGAATTGCTTGACTTGATTCACACGCAAAAAGTCTTTTCCCCCTCCCTTGACGGGAGGGGACTTTTTTAGAGATTTTGCGAATCCATCTTGACTTGACTTGAGGCTGCCAGTACTATCCGGCGCTTTATAGAAATCATGATTTGAAAAGGAAAGTTATGAAACAACTCTGCGTGTTTGGAGCAAGCGGTCGAACCGGCCTGATGCTTATCAATAATGCCGTTGATCTGGGTTACGGCGTGACGGCTTTTTGCAGAAGCGAATCTGACCGGCAGTATCTTCCGGAGAACGTCGTCTTCGTAGTTGGCGATATCAGGAACAGTGAGCATGTCGACCAGGCCGTGGCCGGGGCGGATGTGGTAATCTGCGCTTTCGGGCAGCGCGAACCGTTCAAGGATGTTTTCTGCGCCGAAGCTACCGCCCGGATTGTTGAGTCCATGAAAAAAAATGGCGTTTCCCGGATATTTTGCATAGCCGGCGCTCTGTGTGGGGACGATTCAACAAACTGGTCGCGTTTTATCAAGGTCATGGCATGGTTTACCAGGAAGATGCGCCCGGAAGTGGCAGCGGATCGGGACGAGCAGGAGCGGATCGTGGAGACAAGCGGCCTGGAGTGGACAATGCTGAAGCCGCCCGAGTTGCTGGACGAAAACGAAAAGCCGCGCTTTCTTCATGGCGAAAATCTGACGATAGACGTCTATTCGCGCATATCACGCCATCATCTGGGCAAATTCATTCTTGAGCAGCTTGAGTCAGACAAGTATCTGAATAAAAAGGTCGTGCTGCGCTACTGATAATTATTGGTAAACAGGCGTGGTTACGGTTCCAGCAGAATTTTGAGTCGTACCAGTGCGGATCTTATTTTCAGCTCAAGCAGGTCGCTCTGAAGACCATTTTCCAGGTTATCCAGTTCGGATTGGTGGATTCGTTCGCTGACCATGCAGGTATTGGAGGTCATCTCCAGCAGGTAGGGATCATGGGCGCCTGATGGCTGCCCAAGTGCAAGCGTTATCCTGGATAGCTTCACTCCCATCTGTGCGGCCAGATCAGCTGCATACTCCTGAATCATTCAAATTCCCCCCGGTTGTTGCGCTAAGTTTCTAATGCACATATACAGGGCGGGCTTTTAATGAACAAACAAATTATTGCGCATCAGCAGATTGCAGTATAAAGAACAGGAAGTATCATTCATTGAAGAGGGTACCATCATGAATTGCACGATTGAGCAGTTTGAGGACGTTGTAGCCAAGTTCAAACTTTTCACCGAGTCGGTCAATATCCAGCTTTCATCAGAATCTGAGGGGCTTCGTCAGGAATTGATCGTAATCTGCGCCGAGTTGCTGACGACAGTCCGGGAGGAGATAGAGGCGGGAGCGGATTCTATTATCTGAGCTTGTCAAAAATGCTTTAAGCACGTCCCCGCATCCCGATCATCCCGAACCACTCCTGAATGAAAAGATCAAGATATTCCCGGCTGATGGCGCTGGAATGCGGCGTAATCAGAACATTTGGCTGTTCCCAGAGCGGTGAGGTGCGAGAAAGCGGCTCCTCGGCAAAGACATCCAGACCGGCGCCCGCGAGACGACCACTTTGCAGAGCGGATAAAAGGTCCTCCTCGCCGTAGCAGTTGCCTCGTCCCAGATTGTAGAGATAAGCCCCCGGTTTCATGGCGTTGAAGTGTCGAGAGGTAAAAATGCCGTCGGTCCCGGCGCCGCCCGGCAGGACGAAGACCACGTGGTCGGCGTGCGGGAGTTCATCCTCCAGTTCGTTAAAGGCGATCACCCTGTCAACGACGGGATTGTCGGCGAATCCCCTTGTGTCGCGCTTGACCGCAGTAACGTGAGCTCCGAAAGCCTTCAGCAGTTCAGCCATCGACCGCCCCAGCGCTCCAAATCCGACTATCAATACTTTCTGGCTGAAGAGCGCTACACAACCGCTGTAGTCAAGGCGTCCCCAGGTTTTGCTGTTCTGATCGGCGAGAGATTTTCCGATCTGCCGGTTGAAGTAGAGCATCATCGCCAGCAGGCTTTCGCGCATGATCCTTCCGTGGAAGCTGCCGTAGAATGTCCTGACATTGCCGGCCGGATCTTCGGCGACCCAATCGTGTCCGGCAGCAGGCGTAAACAGAGCTTTCAGGTTGGTCGCGCCGGCGTACCAGCCGGATTTGAATGTCCAGGTCAATACACAATCAGCTTCCGGAAGCTGTTCCAGAAAGGTATGGTTGTCTTCGACAATCGTAATACGCGTATCCGGAAGCATTGCTCTGATCTGGTCGATATGGCGAGGCTTGAGCGAGAAGGCATCCACGCTGTTGTGCAGATGGATAAGCAGGTTGCTGATTTTCATGGAGG
The DNA here is from genome assembly GCA_016219145.1 of Deltaproteobacteria bacterium. GTDB lineage: Bacteria > Desulfobacterota > Desulfuromonadia > Geobacterales > Pseudopelobacteraceae > JACRCG01. The sequence goes on from JACRCG010000319.1 coordinate 2,473, forward strand.
CATCCGTTTTTCTGAATATTGGCAGCTTAGTGACAAAAATGAGTTGTAAACATATATCACCTCTGTGGCGCCCTGCAAGTAGATACCCTGTTTACATCACTTCGCAGTAATCTGCATAGTTTACCAGTTACACCGGCATTCGGTTTGAAAAATCATATGTATGAAGAGGTAGCAGATTGAAAATATGGATTGATGCCGACGCCTGCCCCCGAGTGATCAAGGAGATCATCTTTCGTGCCTCGGAAAGATTGAACCTGCCTGTTGTGCTGGTGGCGAACAAGAGCCTGAGCAAACAC